>JAYSUN010000004.1:0-2498 GCA_043719045.1 Hyphomicrobiaceae bacterium
ACGACATGGTAGCCATCACGCCGCAAGCGAGCTTCGAGTACCGCTGTCTCTGCTTGGTTCAGTCGGCAGCCGAGTGTATGGAGAGAAGCACGTTTCATAGTAGCTGGGGCATTATAGGGAGGTCATTGCGGTGGGAGCAAGGAGCTCCCGCGAGTTCTTTACGTGTATTAGCTCAAACATGAGCTGACGTTCGGTGTCGGATTGGGTTGAGCGTTTGGTTTTAGGAAAGGCAAGATTTGCCGTCCCCGACGGCTGCTATCGGCCAAGAGCGGAAGTTCGGCATCGAGAGAGCGCCGCCATAAAGCGGTCCTCAGCCCTGTCGCATTGGCGGCTCAACGTCTTGTTGAGCGGCGCGCGGATTCTTGCGCGTCCGCTCGAACTACAGTTTCGGCGTTGTGATGCGCTTGTCCTCATTCCGGCAGCGCAACAATATTTGCTCACGAAAGTTGCCTGGCGGGTATCAGTCACCATTACTGGAAGCGCCGATCCCAAGTTTCGGGCCGGGCGTAATCGTCCTGTGGCGTGAATTCAAACGCTTGATCGACATCCGCATCGATACCTGTAAAGCGGGCTATTGGTTGGCGGACTCGATCGTGCTCAGCGACCGCTTCCGCCAACCATGCATCTGAGGCGTGCTGTGCGTCTTCAGTTCGGTGTGCGACTGACGTGAGCCGACCAGTACACCGTCCGATTGGGTGCGTGCGTATTGAAGCCTTCGATACGCAGTCTCCAGGTTCCCGGCGTCAATGCGCCGGAGATCTGAATCCGTTCGAAGACGCTGTTGACCATCAGGCCGCTGGCGCGGGTGGTACCCGATGGATCGATCAGGCGGATGTCGATGTCGCTGTGCGGCTCGCTCAGGAATCCTCCGCCTTCGGGCCACCAGATTGCGGCATCGAACAACACGTGACCGGCGCCGACATTGAGCGGGATGTCCAGTGTCTGCCGGTTGGAAATCTGCGTCTTGCCCCACCATGCCCAGCCGTTGACCGGCAATGCGAGCAGCCCGGCGCCATTGGTGTTGTTGACTGCGTTGGCGCGACGTCCGGCAATGATCATCTGCGCATAGACCTGGCCTGGATCGATTGCGCCAAACTGCCGCAGCCAGTTGCGCAGCAGCGCGGCCGCGCCGGCAGCATAAGGCGTGGCTCCGCTGGTGCCGCCGAAGCGGGCGAATGCATTGTCGGCTGAACCGCGCGCGGTCTCGGTGTTGCTCGGCGCATGCACGTCGGGTTTGAGCCGCCCATCGGGCGCCGGACCCTGCAGGGAATTGGCGTGCGGTCCCGCAGTGCCCAGATCAGTCCGGCCGGTACCCAGCGATTTGTGCGCGATGGCGGGCGAGGAGACGCTGGTTCCGCCATCGGGATTGTTGCCATTGGCCGAAACCACCACAGCGCCGGAATCGAATGCGGCGTCCGCGGCATTGGCCAGCGCATCGAAGGCATTGGTGCTGGGCAGCTGGATTTCACCGACGATCACCCGATCGCCGACCGCCACTGCGCGTTGAAACCCCCGCACTGCTGCGGCGACATCAAGTCCACCGCGCATGCCGTTCGCGGTTCCGTAGACACGAAACGAGTCGAGCGTTACATCGTTGACGCCACGGAACGCAGCTCCACCACCGCTACCTGCCGAGATGATGGCTGCCGATGCCGTGCCGTGTGGCCAAAGGTCGGTGGTGGTGATGGTGCCGGTATTGCAGTCGGCGCCGCCGCCGACGCAGTCGCGCAGGAAATCAAGATTGTCGGGAGTGGCAAAAACAACATGGGTTTCACGCACTCCGGTATCCAGCAGACCAATGAAGCCGCTGTTGAGTCCGAGGTTGAAGTACGGGTCGGAGCGGATCACCGCACGGCCGTCATCAACATCATTGGCGTTGTTGGCATCCTGCGGTGGTGGAATATTCGTCGCAGTCGGATCAATGGCGATTACGCGGCGATCGGCAGCAAGCTTCCTGATCGCACCGGCCGCAATCCGGATCCGATAGCCGTTGATCAGCCAGAAGCGTTCGAGAACTTCAGCCTTTGCTTGAGCAAGCAGTTCTACGGCCCCCTGATCGCGCCGGCGTTCAGTGTCGATTGCCTTGATGATCTGTTCGCGGCGTTCACTGTAACGGCGGTCAGTACCGCCAGCACCGCGCTCGGTTGCGCCGGGTTCGGGAAAGCGTGGAATTCCGACCTTGCTTTCGAAGACTACGATCACTTCGAGCAGTTGATCCGGATCAACGTCGGATACCGCGTGCCATACCAGGGGATTGACCCGGCTGTCGGGATTGCGATCTACCGGTCCGGTCCGATCGGGCTTGGGGATGGGCTTTTTCAGCTTGACGTCACTTCGGCGCGAACCGTCGGGTTCCGGGCGCAGATCAAACTGCGCCGGTTTGGCGTCGACAATCTCGACGGCGTAGATCACGCCGCTGGGATCCTCGCGCTCAGAGCCGTCAAGTTGCTTGGGGTCGGGCAGCTTGGCCGCTGCCGGTTTAGGCTTGGTGTCCTGCG
>JAYSUN010000031.1:0-6569 GCA_043719045.1 Hyphomicrobiaceae bacterium
CAGTGTCTGCGTGTTCATGGCCGGCCCCCAGTGACTCCGGGGCTGTCAGAATCCTGTTCGCGTCGGCATCATATGTGGTGAATTGAATCACCCTGGGACTGAACGGCCCCCACATGCGAATGCTGTGGATGAAGACTGCCGTGCCGCTGACAATCAGCATCAAGCCAACCCAGATCCAACCCAATGTGCGGTGTGGCACTGTGCCCTTGGGGGCTGCGAATTGGATCAAGCCCAACACGAACGCGGCGGTGGCGGCGAAGGCATTATTTGTCGTTGTTGGTTTTGCGAGCAATCGTTGTTTGGTGGCTTCGCCCACAAGCAAACTGCACCATCCACAGTCGGTTACATGTTCTGCTCTTGCACAGACTTCCGGAAAGCGGCCTCTTCGTCGTCAGTGCTCGCGTTATGATTCGAGAGTACCAATGATTGATCGCCCATCAAACGCGCTGGCGTTCTTCACACTGCTCGCTGTTTGCCTTGCCGGGTTGCTGCATGTCTCCTGGTGGGCATCGCTGCTAGGGGCTTGTGTGTTGATCCTCGTATCGCTGAACAACCACTGGCGGGCGCCTGCCTTTCGCCGCTCGGCCGACGCAGTACCTGATTCTGTTCAATTGGCTTCGAGCGCGTTCAACGCGATCAGCGTTAGTGTCGCGGCCTTCGCTTTTGGTTATGGCACGGGTATCATTTGGGGCGTCTGAGGCGCGGGCGAAACAATGCTGGCCTTTGACAATAGGTCCGTGATGATGTTTTGCAGATCGTTCCGTAGCACATCGGCAATGCCGGTGAGATCAGTAAGTCTCCGCCGGGCATTGAGCAATGTGCTCTGCGCGGCGATTTTTTCCCCCAATGCGATCTGTGTTCGACCCAGCTGACAGTAGGCCTCGATGAGGCCTACTTCTGTCGTCGAAGCATTGCCGCCCATGCCGTCGGCATTTGCGACACCTAGTGCAACCAGCTTCTGCAGGATACGCGGGATTGAAGCGCCGTCCCTGAGCGCCCGATAGATAGTCAGCGCATTTTGGAAGTGAGCCACTGCCCGAGTGAGGTTCCTTCGGGCTACACGTATGTCACCGGCCAATTCAAGACATTCAGCTAAGTTGGGATCGCTATTGGCAGAACGACCTGGGATCGGGTTGTTTTGCAGGGCCCTGACCGCCGCTTCAGCATAGCCTTGCGCATTCAAGAGGTGCGCCGCCTTATCCATCACGGTGAGGCTAACATCATCGCTCCGGCCCGCATGAATTTGCGCAAGTTTATGATGCGCATCACCTGCCTCCCGCCACGCGCGCGCACTTTGTGCGGCCCGTAACCACGAGTCAGCGATGTCCGTTAGACCAGCGGACTCGCCACTGAGTTCCGCAAGTTCAAGATACGCTCGATGCAAAGTGAAGTCATTTGGATCGAGTTCGGTCGCAGACTTGTACTCGTCCAGCGCCTTTTTTTGCGTCGCGACGACGTCCTGACCGGAGGCTGCCAGGTGCGCATAAAACATGCCGCGTTCAAGATGCAGGGTCGCCTTGGAAGCCGAGATGCGTCTGTAGTTTTTTGCCGCGATAACAAACTTGTCACCCAGGGCCTTCAACATCCCACTGGGGTCCGATAGCTGTCCGTCAAGATCGCGGACAGCTGTTTTGAAAGTCGCACGATGTTTGGCAACGGCATCACTCGTTGCCGAAATGGGCTTCAAGGGCGTTGATTCAATGTGTTGTCTGACTGCAGCGAGTACGACCTCACGATGCTCAAGCTCTGCGCGGATGGCTTTCTCAAGATAGTCCTTCAGGCGCTCGGGTAGTTGAGCTTCGGCGAAGTACCAATAGCGGAAAAAAGAGATGGCGCCCCCGAGTACAAAGCTAATCTTGCCAACTGTGCCAAACAGCGTCTCCCATGACAGCTTTGAAAAGCCAAAAGCGGCGCGCGTTGCATGCAGCCATTTCCACAATTCGTCGCCAAACGGAGGGACCCACAATTCAAAGGTGACAACGAACAGTGAGCCAACAATCGAAAGCGTAAGCAGGGCTGCCAGAATTCGCCTCTGTGACCAAAATTGACGCGACATCTGAACCTCCAACGCAACTCGAATAGTCTTCCGTCAGAGTTTTGGTGGTGGAAAGCGGAATTGCACGCGTCTGTATAGTCTCCAATTTTGCGTGGCGCGGCGGCCACAGCAGTTGGCAACAGCATCAAAAAGGTGTGCGACCGAATTTTGAGGTTTCAAGCCCCGGGGCGGCCGGTTTTGCGGGGTCGGCCACGGCGTTGTTTGTCGTCCTCGCCGGTGCGCATGCGGCGGTTGGCGCTGAGATCGGGCTTGTCGGTGGGTTTGGTTTTATCGAGTGGGACTTCGGTGCGCCCAACGGTCATTTCATCGAGCGTCGGTTTGCGAATGCGTGACGGTGGCTTCAGTTCCGGCATATTGCCCGAAGCCCCGTATTTGCGTTTTCCGGCGTACGCGCCGGCGCGATCTTCGACTTCTGACTGGCGGGCCATGGGATCATCCGCCAACGCCAGTTCGGTGGCGCGCAGGCGCTTCAACTCGTCGCGCAGACGTGCGGCGGTTTCGAATTCGAGGTCGGCCGCGGCCTCGCGCATGCGCTTCTCCATGTCGGCCAGCACGGTTTTAAGATTATGGCCCTGACCTTTGCCGATGTCTGCGAGACCGGTGTCGACGGTGACGTGGTCCTGCTCGTAGATCGATGACATGACGTCGCCGATGTTTTTCTTGATGCTTTCCGGCGTGATGCCGTTGGCGGTGTTCCAAGCCACCTGCTTTTCACGCCGGCGCGACGTCTCGGCCATGGCGCGCTCCATGGATCCGGTGATTTTATCAGCATAGAGAATGACCTTGCCGTCGACATTGCGGGCAGCGCGGCCGATGGTTTGGATCAGCGAAGTTTCACTGCGCAGGAAGCCTTCCTTGTCGGCGTCGAGAATGGCGACCAGCGCGCACTCGGGAATGTCGAGGCCCTCACGCAGCAGGTTGATGCCGATCAGGACATCGTAGGCCCCGAGCCGCAAGTCACGAATGATCTCGATCCGCTCCAACGTCTCGATGTCTGAATGCATGTAGCGGACACGGATGCCATTTTCGTGCATGTACTCCGTCAGGTCTTCGGCCATGCGCTTGGTCAGCACGGTGACGAGCGTGCGATAGCCTTTCTTGGAGACTTGCTGCACTTCGTCGATGAGATCATCGACCTGGGTTTTCGCGCCACGAATTTCAACGGGCGGATCGATCAAGCCGGTCGGACGGATGACTTGCTCGACAAACGTGCCACCGGTCTGCTCCAGTTCCCAGTCGCCGGGAGTGGCCGAAACATAAACGGTCTGTGGGCGCATGGCATCCCATTCCTCGAACCGCATCGGGCGATTGTCGAGGCACGACGGCAGGCGGAAACCATATTCGGCGAGCGTTGCCTTGCGCCGATAGTCACCACGAAACATGCCGCCGATTTGGGGTACAGTCACGTGACTTTCATCGGCGAACACGAGGGCGTTGTCGGGCAGATACTCAAACAGGGTGGGCGGCGGATCACCAGGACGGCGTCCGGTCAGGTAGCGCGAATAGTTTTCAATGCCCGCGCACGAGCCAGTCGCTTCCATCATCTCCATGTCGAACAGAGTGCGTTGTTCGAGCCGTTGGGCCTCCAGTAATTTACCGACGCTGTAGAGTTCTTCGAGGCGGACTTTGAGCTCGGCTTTGATTTGCTTGATCGCCTGCTGCAACGTCGGCTTGGGTGTGACGTAGTGCGAGTTGGCATAGACTTTGACAAGTTTCAGGTCATCGGCCTTGGCGCCGGTTAGTGGATCGAACTCGGTGATGCTTTCAATCTCATTGCCGAAGAATGAAAAGCGCCAGGCCCGATCTTCCAAATGGGCCGGATACAATTCAACCGTATCGCCACGCACGCGAAACGAGCCACGCTGGAAGTTACCGTCATTGCGGCGGTAATGCAGGGCAACGAAATCAGCCAGCAGTTGATCCCGCGACAGGGTGTCGCCGACTTGCACGGCGAAGGTCATCGCAGTGTACGTCTCGACCGACCCGATCCCGTAAATGCATGAGACCGAGGCGACGATGATGACATCATCACGTTCGAGCAGGGAGCGGGTGGCCGCGTGGCGCATCCGGTCGATCTGCTCATTCACACTGGCCTCTTTTTCAATGTAGGTGTCGGTGCGCGGAACATAAGCTTCGGGCTGGTAATAATCGTAGTAAGAGACGAAGTACTCGACGGCGTTGTTCGGAAAGAAGCTTTTGAACTCGCCGTAAAGTTGGGCTGCCAGCGTTTTGTTTGGCGCCAAGATCAATGCGGGCCGCTGAGTTTCCTTGATGATGTGCGCCATCGTAAAGGTTTTGCCCGAACCGGTGACGCCGAGCAGGACCTGATTGCGGTCACTCGATCTGACGCCCGCCACCAGTTCTCGAATGGCGGTCGGCTGATCGCCGCTCGGCTTGAACTCCGAGACCAATTCAAAATGAACGCCGCCTTCGCTCTTTTGCGGACGCTCCGGCCGATGCGGGATGTACTCGGGTAAAGTGCCAGCGACCAGTGGATGGGCGCCGATCATCGGTTGCTGGGCCAGAAGTTCCTTAGCTTTATCGCTCCGCAGTTCAGGTTTTGCCAGGACGGCATCGAGATATGCCGTCATCGGGTCTGAGCCGCGGCCTGGAATCGGTGCGCCGACGCCACGCAGAGCGGGCAGCTTTGATAACTCGCCTGGCAGCCTCGGCTGTTCAACGACGGTCGGCTGCTGCAACAGCGGCCCGGATGCGGTGAATGCAGCTTGCGGTGCTTCGCCGAACCCCGGTGTACCGGCTGCGGTTTCGCCTGGGGGCGGCGACGGCTTGCCGGATTTGATACGCGATGGCCGTGGTTTCGGCGCAGTGGTGGACGCTTTCGGAGATTTGGCCATGACCCTATTTATGGCGCTTGGCGAACGCATCTGCAAGATCGGATGGTGCCGTCGCTGTCGTCATCAACGATCTGAAAATTGGCAGCCGTGATCGGTGCATAGCTGATCTTGAGGCGGATGTCTGGTCATTCACATGAGCCAGGACTACCAATAGCTCCAAGATGCATTCGAGACCTGGGGACTACCGCCATGCAAGACGGCCAAACCAAACAGAAATTGCAAACCTTCCAACTCTACATCGACGGCAAATGGACTGACGCTGCCTCGGGCAAGCGCTTCCAGTCGTTCAATCCCTATACAGCGCAACCGTGGGCCGAAATTCCAGAGTGCGATGCGATTGATGTCGAACGCGCGGTCAGTGCCGCGCATCGCGCATTCGAGGCGCCGGGCTGGGCGAATATGACCCAAACCAATCGTGGCCGGCTGCTGCGCCGGATCGCTGAACTCGCGGACAAGAATGCCGAGTATCTCGCGCAGTTGGAAGTTCGCGACAACGGCAAGCTGATCTCGGAAATGTCGGCGCAAACGAAATATCTCGTCGAGTGGTATAACTTCTTCGGTGGCCTTGCCGACAAGATCACTGGCAGCGTTGTGCCGATCGATAAGCCGGATCATTTCACCTATACACTGCGCGAGCCGCTTGGGGTCTGCACATTTATTCTGCCTTGGAATTCGCCGCTTTTATTGTTGGCCTACAAACTCGCGCCGGCGCTTGCAACCGGCAACACGGTGGTGGTCAAGCCGAGCGAGTTCACGTCGGCGTCGACGCTTGAATTTGCACGTCTCGTGTTGGAACCAGCGGGTGTTCCTCCAGGCGTCGTCAATATTGTCACGGGTTACGGCGCGGTCGTTGGCGAGCCACTTGTGACGCACCCCAAAGTCGCCAAGGTCGCCTTCACCGGCGGCTCCGTAACCGGAGCACGCGTCAACGAAATGGCGGCGCGCAGCTTCGCGCAGCTTCAAGAAAGTTTCACTGGAACTTGGCGGCAAGTCACCGAACATCGTGTTTGACGATGCGGTCATGGACGATGCCGTCAATGGTGCTGTCTCCGGTATTTTTGCCGCCAGCGGTCAGACCTGCATCGCGGGTTCACGCTTGTTGTTGCAGGAGAACATTCATGACCAGTTTGTGGAAAAGCTGATCGCGCTGGCCAAAACCGCAAAGCTCGGCGATCCATCGAGCTTTGAAACCCAAGTCGGTCCGGTGACGACGCCACCCCAATATCAGAAGATTCTCGGATACATCGATATCGCTAAAGGCGAAGGCGCCAAGTGCGTGCTTGGCGGCGGCCCGGCGACGGCGGCTGAAGGCGGGGGCACGTACTTCGTCAAACCCACGATCTTTACCGGTGTCGACAACAAAATGCGCATCGCTCAGGAGGAGGTGTTCGGCCCGGTCCTGTCGATCATCAAATTCAAGGATGAAGATCACGCAGTTCAGATTGCCAACGACGTGATCTACGGCCTTGGCTCCGGTGTTTGGACGCAGTCGGTACGCCGCGCGATTACCATGGCGCGCCGCATCAAGGCTGGTACCGTGTGGGTCAATACCTATCGGGCAGTGTCACCGCTGATGCCGTTCGGCGGCTACAAAGCCTCGGGGCTTGGCCGCGAGAATGGCGCGACCTCGATTGACGAATATCTGCAGACCAAGGCGG
>JAYSUN010000301.1:0-4567 GCA_043719045.1 Hyphomicrobiaceae bacterium
CCCCTCCAATACCGACCGATTGTTTTGCATGTCTGCCAGCGTCGTCGGCCTTGATGCGCGCCCTCGACGCTAAATCTTGGCCAACAGCGGCACATCCTCACGGCTGTCCAGGAATGCCCAAATCTTGTTGGTCAGTGGGTTGCCGTGTCGTCGGATGCGGTGGAGCTTGATATCAAGCGCGACTTCCCAATGCGGGTTGCCAATCGAAACCAAATGACCCGCCTCAAGATCGGTTGCCACCAGACTCTTTGGCAACCATGCAATCCCGATGCCCTCGCGAACCCGGATGCGCAGTGCGCCGGCCATGGAGTTTTCGTAAACCACCTGCAGTCGCGTATGGAGATCGTTTGCGTCCAGCAAGGGATCGATGTGCTGGCTGATCGGCGCGGTTGCACCGAACCGCAAGTAGGGGATGGGCACGGCCCCCTTACGGGCGAAGTCAAACATCGGTTGCCCGTCAGGACCAACTTTTGATACGGCAAGGAGCGAGTCCTGGCCGATCCGCACACTTTCAACTTCCCTGGATCCCACAACAGAGGGCGCCTGACGGCTTTCGTAGGCGATGACGAAGTCGACGATACCCGCCGTGAGGTCCTGTACGCAGTTCGGCAGATCGTCAGCGCGGAGGCGTGACATGATCGGGCCATAGGCACTCTCGAAGGCCTGCAGCCAGGCCGGGTAGAAACGCCAACCAATCGAGTGCTGCGCTGCGAACGTAACGACATAGCGATCAGGCCGCGCCTGCGCCTCGCGGATGTGTTCGCGCTCGTTGTCCAATCGAGCCAGCGCTTGTTGACCGGCTTCGAGCATCTGAACCCCGGCACCCGTCAGCGTCACCGGGTGTCGAGACCGGTCCACCAGCACCGCCCCAACCCAGGACTCCAGGGCTTTGACGCGGCGGCTAAGGGCTGGTTGGCTCACATTGCTGCGCAGCGCGGCCTGAGAAAAGCTGCCTGTCTGGGCGAGGTGCTCAAGATCCCGGAACCAAACGAGGTCCATTGCAATTCCCCATGGTATGCGTCTGGCGCATAATGTTAGGAGAACATAGCATTGGCCACAAGTCGTGATTTCCTGCCCTATTGATGGCTGAGCGCATGCATGTGGTGAGGCAGCACATATGGTCATAGATTCCCGGATCAATCTCGACCGCTTCCCCCGCGTTCCGCTCTGCCATGGTCCAACTCCGATCGAACCGATGGCACGGCTCGGCGCCGAACTTGGCGGGCCGCGCCTATTCATCAAGCGTGACGACTGCACGGGACTTGCCGGTGGCGGCAACAAGACACGTAAACTCGAGTTCCTCGTCGGTGAGGCGTTGAGCCAGAATGCCGACATGCTGGTGACGCAGGGTGCCGTTCAGTCGAACCACGTCAGACAGACTGCTGCAGCTGCCTGCAGGCACGGCCTCAAGTGCCATGCGCTACTTGAGCGGCGCGTGATCAACCGAGATGCCTCTTATGAAGCGACGGGCAACGTGTTTCTGGATCGCTTATTCGGCACGACGCTCGAGTTTCGCCCGGCTGGGCTCGACATGAACGCCGAGGCGCAGGCGGTTACGGATCGGCTGCGCGCCGCGGGTCATCGACCTTACTTCATTCCCGGCGGCGGTTCAAACCCGACAGGCGCACTCGGATATGCCGTGTGTGCACAAGAGATCGTCCAGCAATGCCATGACGAGGGTTTGGCATTCGATTGGTTGGTCATGGCAACGGGGAGCACCGGCACGCACGCCGGGCTGCTTGCCGGGTTCCATGCTCTGGGCTCTACCTTGCCGGTCATGGGTATCAGCGTGCGACAACCGCGTGTCCGCCAAGTCAGCGCTGTGCACGCCTTGACGCAGACAACGGCGCAAAAACTTGACGTTTCGGCGCCTCCTGCCGATCGTACGATCGTCGACGATCGCTTCGTTGGCGAAGGCTATGGCATCCCCGCCCCATCAACGCTCGAAGCCATTGCGCTGACCGCGCGCATGGAAGGTATACTGTTGGACCCAGTGTACACCGGCAAAGGCATGGCAGGTCTGATTGGATTGATACGCGAAAGCTTCTTCAAACCGACAGATCGTGTGTTGTTCCTCCACACCGGGGGCGCAGCGGCACTGTCCGCTTACGAGGACGACTTCACTGAGCTTGCCAGCTAATCACAACGACAAGGAGGAGAGAAATCATGCGAACAATGGTGAAGTCACTCGCACTCGCCGCAGTTGCGACAGTGGTGGCGTGCGGAGGCACCCTCGCACAGAAGTCGGGCGGCACTCTGGTTCAGATCACTCAGCCCGAGCCACCAAACCTCGCTCCCTACATCTCGACAGCCGGACCAATCGGTCAGGTGACCGCCAAGGTGTTCGACGGCCTTCTTGAATACGACTTCAATCTCAAGCCGCAGCCAGGCCTCGCCGAGAGTTTCTCGGTCGCCGCCGACGGCAAGACCGTGACCTTCAATCTGCGCCGCGGCGTGACGTTCCACGACGGCAAGCCGTTCACCTCGGCCGACGTCCAGTTCACGATCATGGAAGCGCTGAAAAAGAACCATCCGCGCGGCATCGCCACGTTTCGGGAGGTGACTGCAGTTGAGACGCCCGACGAGACGACGGCCGTCTTCAAGCTTGCAAACCCCGCGCCCTACATGATGATGGCGTTGTCTGGTTATGAAAGCCCCATGCTGCCCAAGCACGTCTACGGCGCGGGCGACATCAAGACCCACCCCAATGCGAACAACCCGATTGGGACAGGCCCGTTCAAGTTCGTCGAATGGCGACGCGGCGAGTTCGTTCGACTAGACAAAAACCCGGCTTACTGGCGCAACGGCCGTCCGTTCCTCGACCGCGTTGTGGTGCGCTTCATCGCCGATGCCTCGACCCGCACCGCCGTGCTGGAGAAAGGCGAGGTCCACATCGCGGGGTTTGGCGCGGTGCCTTACAACGACGTCAAGAAACTCGCCGCTCTGCCTTCGGTCGAAGTGACGACCAAGGGCTACGAGATGATGTCGCCAGTCGTCGAGATGGTCGTCAACACCAAAAAGGCGCCATTCGACAACGCCAAGGTCCGTCAAGCCATCAGTTATGCGGTCGACCGGAAATTCGTCATCGACAACGTCTGGTTCGGCTTCGGTAAAATCGCGATGGGTCCGATCAGCTCGAATTTCGAACCATCCGGGCTTTATGGCGCGGGCATCGATTTCACCGTTGCTGACCGCGTCGAGCGTGCCAACAAGCTGCTCGACGAAGCGGGCTTCCCGAAGAAGGCCGATGGCACCCGCTTCGAGATGGTGCACGACATGACGCCCTATGGAGAGGAATGGCAGCGGTTCGGCGAAGCCACGCAGCAGGCGCTCGCGAAGGTCGGCATCAAGGCGACACTGCGCTATGAAGATGTGCCGAAGTGGCTGAAGCGAATTTACACCGACTACGACTTCGACGTGACGTCGAACTTCCTCTACAATCTAGCTGATCCGGTTCTTGGCGTGCATCGCAGCTTCCATTCGGACCGCATCAGAAAGGGGACCGTGTTCGTGAACGGCGCCCAATGGTCGAGCCCGGAAACGGACGCGCTGATGGACAAGGCGACCGTCGAGCCCGACAGTGCCAAGCGCGGCGTCATGTACCGCGAGTTGGTGACGAAGGTGTCAGAGGCGAGCCCTGTCATTTATGTGCACGAACTCACGTTCCCGACGATCATCAACAAACAGTTCAAGGACGTGATCGACACGCCGCTCGGCATCTACGGCAACTACGCCAACGCGTACCGGCAGTAGGCAAGCGCGGAATCAGGAGCCGGCGTAGAATTTGCCAGCTCCCCATTTTTTTCGCGCGGTGCAGCTCTTCCTCGTCCAACCCAATAGAAGGGCGCTCTGCGATGGGTGGTTCCGCTCTAGCAAAGTACATCGTCAGGCGGCTCCTACAGACGATCCCAGTCGTGCTCGGCGTGGTCGTCCTCAACTTTCTCCTTCTTCAGCTCGCACCCGGCGATCTCGCAACCGTGCTTGCCGGCGAGGCCGGCGGCGCACCGAAAGAATACATCGACCAGCTGCGCCAGCGCTTCGGGCAGGATCAACCGGTCCTGGTCCAGCTGTTCAACTATCTCCGAAACTTGCTGGTGCTTGATCTGGGTTACTCGTTCCGCCAGAGCGCTCCTGTGCTCGATCTGCTGCTGAATCGGCTCGGCCCGACGCTGCTCCTGATGGGCGCGACCCTCGCCGTATCGCTTCTTGTCGGTGTGGTGATGGGTCTTTTTGCGGCTTTGTGGGTGCGCACCTGGAAAGATCACGTCATCTCGATCGCCGCGATCATTTTTTACGCGACACCACTGTTCTGGATCGGACTGATGTTGATCCTGATCTTTTCCATCCATCTCAACTGGTTGCCAACTTCCGGTATGGAGGATGTCGTTGCGTTTCACGAGGGCTTTGCGCGCGTCGTCGACATCGCCCGTCACTTGGTGCTGCCGACTGTCACGCTGTCGATGTTCTATCTCGCCCTGTATGCCCGCCTGATGCGCGCTTCCATGCTGGAGCAGCGCGGCCTCGACTACGTCACGACTGCGCGGGCGAAAGGCTTGACCGAGCGCCA
>JAYSUN010000302.1:0-4565 GCA_043719045.1 Hyphomicrobiaceae bacterium
GTCCTGCCCACTTCACACCATGCGCATCGACATGCCGCCATCAATCGCCAGGGTTTCGCCTGTGATAAAAGGATTGGTAAGAAGTTCGATGGCGGCAGACGCCACGTGCTCCGGCGTCCCAAACCGGCGCAGTGGAATGCGGTTGTCGAGATTGTTGCGTTCGGCTTCAGGGGTCATGGCGCTATGAAAACGAGTTCGGATGATGCCAGGTTCGACTACGTTCACCCGTATGCCCTCCTGCGCATGGTCCCGCGCCAGGGCGCGTGCCATCTGCGGCAGGGCGCCCTTTACGGTTTGATAAGCGACGGTGGAGGGACAACCGCGCCTGCCCGCCACCGAGCCGATCATCAGAAATCCACCGCCCCGTACTGCAAGGAGCGGATGACAAGCTCGAAACAGATTAAAAACGGCATGCACGTGCAGGCGGAACGCTTCCATCCACTGGTCGACGGAGAGTTCTGTGATCTTGCCGGGATTGGGTCCGCCCGCAGCTGGCACGACATAATCGATGCGCCCGAACTGCTCGGATGTTAGCCTGGCAAGCTGAGTTGCAGTTCGTTCGTCGCCCGCGTCGCCTTCGACGAACCGCACGTCGGTCAGCTTGCCCAGCTCTGACATGCGTTGCTCTGCTTCGCCATCCCGATGCCGCCCGTTCAGGACCAATCGAACCTTGCGCTCTGCGAGAGCGGTCGCGATTGCCGCGCCGATACCTCTGGTTCCCCCGGTAATAACCGCTACTTCCATCGTTGCCACTCCCCATATTCTCGGCGCCATACTGCCTTGCGACCTGTTGCAACGCAATTGCCCGCAACAGCGACTGGATCATGCTGCAAAGCTTGGACCTTGCCTTGCAAACCGGTTTCCCGTACGAATTTCGATTGCCAAAAGCAGCGCCCTGGAGGTGAGCTCTCGGCGAGCATTGGAGTTGAATGGAGGGTTCCGCGATGGAAACAAAATTCGACGGCAAGCGCAACAAGTGAGGCGACTGGACGCCTTCTGAACCTATCCGCTATGCCCCGATCCTCGAATGGCCTCCGCGCCCCCTGGCCTTTCTGAAATGGGTGTTCGGCTATCCCGGTTTCTTCCTGCCGTGGGGGCTGTTCTACATGGTCGTTCCAGCGCTCACCTGGCTCTATCTCACGCCGTCGCTGGAGACGATGAAGACCTTCGCGCCCGGCTGGATCGCGTTCATCACCCTGCGCAATCTTGTTCTGATCATGCTGTGGACGAGCATCTGGCACGCTTGGTTCTACGTGAGAAAGGCCCAAGGCACCGAATGGAAACATTCCAATCGCTGGCTTGCCCGCGACAATCCGCTGTTTCTGTTCCGCAACCAGACGCTGGACAATCTGTTCTGGACCCTATGCGGCGCAGTTCCAATTTGGTCGGCCTACGAAGTGCTCACCATGTGGCTGTATGCCAATGGCTACATTCCCTATGTCTCGATCGAGGAGCATCCCGTCTATTTCGTGGTGCTGATGTGCCTCGTCCCGCTGATCCGTGACATTCACTATTACACTGTGCATCGCATCAGCCACTGGGGCCCGATCTACAAATGGGTGCACTATGTGCACCATAACAACGTCAATGTCGGTCCGTTTTCCGGTCTGTCCATGCATCCGGTGGAAAACCTGTGGTACTGGTCTGGCGTGATGATCCACTGGATCATTCCGTCTCATCCTATTCACGCGCTGTTCCACTTGCACCATGCGGCTCTGACCCCGGCGGCCAGCCATTCCGGTTTTGAGCGTGTTGTGTTCTCTGATGGTGTCGGCGTGAAGACGGGCGATTTCTTCCACTTTCTCCATCACAAGTATTTCGAATGCAACTACGGCGGAGACGGCATGCTTCCCGTGGACCGCTGGTTCGGCACGTTTCATGATGGAACCGATAAGGCGCAAAGGAAAATGGACAACAGGTTCCTTACTCGCGCTGCGCAAAAGGCTGCGGCAGAGGAAGGCTCGTGAAAGTGCAGATCAAACCGCAACGATTGCCCTCACGAGCGATGTTGCAGTGATGCGCGGATACCTGAACAAAATCGCGTGTTGACAGTATTGGTGTAGCGACGCCCTGCACGAACTCAAATCAGATTTTCCAATTAGGAGAATTCGACTATGAATGTTGATAAACAGATAGATGTTGGGCCAGCTCGCCTACATCTCAAAAAGCATGGCTATGCGGTAATTGAAAATCTCATCGATCGCGAGACCGCCGCGAAGTTAAAAGCGCGGGTTGAACTGATGCTGGGCCATGAGCGCGAGCATCCCTTCGACCCCGGCGACGGCCCGGCGCTGCCGAGCGACGATGGCTATTGCAGCGAGTATGGCCCCTTCGTCGCCGACAAGGGCGAGGCAGAGCGGGTCAAGAAACGCATTCGCGCCGACCGCGCCCGCGAATTCAATACGCCCTGGCCAGTGTTGCCAAGCGAAGTATGCATCAGCTTTTTCCACCTGCCGACCATCTTCGACGAAGGCCGCTCACAGCGCATTTTCAATCTCATTAACTAGGACGCGACCTTTGCGCCGCTGATCGAGCACCCGGTCGTGCTCGAACTGATCGATACCGAACTGGGCAAGGATGCGGTGTTACTGGATGTCAGCATCAACAGCGTCGGGCCGCGCACTGATAGCGGCGGCTGGCATATCGACTCGCCGATCTCGCTGGTGCCGGAACCGTTGCCGAATTTCACCCTTGCCATTCAGACCGTGTGGATGCTCGATGAATTCACCGCCGACAATGGCGCCACGCATGTCATCGCGGATAGCCATCTGACACTCAAGCAGCCACCTCGGGGCAAGTCGGAAATAGCGACCGAAGTGGTTCTCGAAGCGCCGGCGGGGTCGCTCGCGATCTGGTTCTCGCAGACGTGGCACCGACATGGTGCCAATGTCACGGATCGCGCGCGCACTGGCCTCATCGCTCAATACGGGCGGGCTTGGGTCAAACCGTTTGTGGACTTACGTTCGCCAATGACTGAGGAATTTGCGGCGAAACTGTCACCACGACTCCGCTACATGATGGGGTGCAACGCTAATGCACCAGTGCGGGGCTGAGAGTGTCCGCAATTTCCTCCTCGCTGCCTGTCGAATAGAGTGTCGTCTATAGCGGTCTTCTACTTACCCCGTCGCAAAAGAATTTCTTATAGCTGCACGCAACACTCGAATAAATCATTGACCTGTCGCCGAACTTAGCTGGGCACATTGCTGATTCAAATGGCAGTTACTATTTGATAGTCTGTAGCGTCAGCTACGTTGGGTGTCGCCAAGGTCTCACAACGTTCGAAAATAGCAGTCGAGATTCTTCTCTTGCACCAAGCAGCCAAAATTGCCCAGTTCCTGCAGATCCACAGACTCAGCAGCGAGCCAGGCAGACTTTTATAGAATGCATATTATGCGAATCACTACCCCAAAAATGCGTTCGCATAAATTTGCCGATGTCAGTGCTTACCTCGATCGTTCCTGCGCACCCTTCAAGAAGACGATAAGCGAGCTGGCGTGGGGTAGTTACGTACGGTTCGGGGCCGCCTTCGAGGGCCTAGTAAAGCTCTCGATTCGCAAGACAAGCTTGATCTGACCGTCAGAAGAATCACCGCCGAAACCGGGGTGTCCAGCTCTCTGCGAGATATTCGTCATCGTCAGCCTGATCCCCAGCGTCAAAATCTTCATCCGACTTGATGGCGCAACGAAGCACGGTGAGCGTGCGGCCGTAGCGGCCAAGGCCGAGAACTTCCTCCGTTCCACGCACCCCATTGCCGAGTCCGAACCAATCTACCATGTCGACGGAGGTATCGTCCTTGTCGCCTGAGGCAATGCGGGCCGGTTTGGAGTTGAAGCGCGCAGTCAGTGTGCCGCTTGGGATCGGCTTGCCGAACAGCCAGGGCATCGCCCCTTTGCCCGCAAGTTCTTTGATCTTGTCGGAATAGCCGCACGAAATGATCTGCGGCCCCTGCGAGATCACGACCGCTACCGCCTCGCGAGTTAGTTCTGCGTAGCGGAACGCCGTCGCGGTCATGGACGTGATCGCAATCCCAGCCAGGGCTTCGATCGCGCCGAGCCCCTCGTCGACCTTGCGCATCTCCGCCTTGAATAGGTCTGCGGGCATCAACAGCGATGCTGCGAAGTTGTCGGCCTCGCGTTCATAGCGGTCCTTGGCGATGAAGCCCGCCTGCGACTGATGAATGCCGTTCTTCAGGACCGCCTCAGGATGCCCTTCGAGGAAATAGTGTCCCAGCTCATGGCCGATCGAGAAGCGTTGGAAACCCGCGCTTGGGATATGCGTGGCGTAGAGGATGCCGAACTGCTCGCCTTTCCACACCAGCATCCCTGATACGCCTTCGGCGGTGTCGGGCTTTGCCTGTACGACGATGTCGCGCCGCTCCGCGATCTTGATCGGGCAAATCGGCAGGGACGAGAATCCCGCCTCGACCGCCGTCTTCTCGGCGATGTTCTGAATAATGCGGCGGTCGAGGGTGGGCATTGCCGCTAATCCTTCTTGGCTCGGTTGCCGAGCATTTCGATGAAGGCCTGGGCGAGATCGCGGTCCTGATCATTCAGCTTCTGCGCGTC
>JAYSUN010000303.1:0-4559 GCA_043719045.1 Hyphomicrobiaceae bacterium
AACGATTGGCGGCAATGCCTGCGACCAGCTGCGCCCACTCGGTGACAACCCATTCGATCTTGACGCCGAGATCCTTAGCCAATTGCTCCATGGCCGAGATGTCGAAGCCCTTGTACTCGTTCGAGCCAGGATCTCGAAACGACATGGGGTTGAAGTCGCCGGTCGTGCCGATGCGGATGCTGCCACGTTCAAGGATCTGCGCCAGCTTTGACTTGCTGCCAGTGGCTTGGGCGCTGGCGGGCTGAGCCGTTGTCAAAGCCACCGCCGTCGTCAAGCCACCGAACGCCAAGGCCTTTGCAACATCACGCCGCTTCATCTCGAAGTCTCCTATCGCCGCAGAATTCAGCTCGTCATGATTGACGGTCATGTCCCGCACTGTCAACTATCCTGCATTCGCTCCTCTTTGCGCCGATGGGTTTAATGACCGAAGATGCAGCTATCAGTCGTGGCGTGCACAATCTGCTGATCAATTGTGCGGGCGCGAAGTCGGGCGACACCTTGTTGCTCATTCGAGAGGATCATCGTCTCGGCTACTATGGTCCCGGTTTGGCGGAAGCGATTGCGTCGCACGCCGAAGCGCTTGGCCTCAAGGTCAGACTTCATGAGGTTCCGGTCCTGCCGGATGCGGAGGATCTTCCATCAGACGTCGCCAAGGCTTTTGGTGGCGCAGATCATGCACTGTTCCTGGCTCGGCTCGGCGATCAACTCCGCTTCCGCGCGCTCCCCGCGGGTGCGCAGCCCATCGTCAGCTATGTGCTCGATACCGAAACGCTTTCCTCGCCCTTTGCAGCCGCGTCGTATCAGGCGTTCGTCGACTTGAAGGCCGTCTTCAATGCGATGTTTTTCACAGCTGAGAACATTCGTGTCACGTGTGCGCGCGGAACCGACTTTCACGGCCGTGTCTCTCCGTCTGTTGGGCAGAACGCGGCTGACGTTGCCATCAAACGGTTTCCGTTGCCGGTGTTCGCGCCGCTCGATGCGACGGGCTTTACGGGCCGCGTGGCGGTGGCACATTTCCTCGCTGGAACCGGGTCGAAGTACTATGCCCCCTATGGTTTGCCTCTCACGGGCACGCTGTTCGCCCAGATTGAGCGCGCGCGCGTTGTCGAGTGGCAGGGCGACAAGGCGGAGGTCGCCAAGCTCAGAGCGCACTATGCATTTGTCGCCGATCGCTATCGTCTTGATGGTGACGCCGTGCACTCGTGGCATGCCGGCATTCATCCCGCGTGCGCCTATCGTCAGGTGGCTCATGACAACTTCGAACGCTGGAGTGGTGGCGCATTTGGGAACCCGCGCTTGCTCCATTTTCATACCTGCGGAACCTACGCGCCGGGTGAAATCTGCTGGAACATCGTCGACCCGACCATTCTGGTGGACGGCCGAACTGTTTGGCGCGAAGGCCGCATTGACGTCGATGCCGTGCCGGGGATGCGCGACTGTCTCCACCAACATCCAGGTATCGCGGCCCTTTATGCTGCGCCCGTCCAAGACATCGGCATCCTGTGATGTCCATCGAGGCTGCCATGGCGATTGATATGCATTCCCACTATTATGGAGGGCTTGTCGACGACTTGCGGCGACGCACCGTTCGACCAACGGTGACGACCAATGCGGAGGGTTGGTCGGTGCTCAATGCCATGACCGCATCAACCGTCATGTCGCCGGGCTACACCGACCTGACAGCACGATACGACTTCTTGAATCGCGCTGGGATCAGGACGCAGTTGCTGACGTTTCCCGGCGCCCTCGGCGTCGATGTCATGCCGATCGCAGAAGCTCGTGATATCGTTCTCAACTTCAACGATCATCTGGCTGATATCTGTCGCAGTAGCCAGGACCGGTTCGTTGGTCTTGGTGGGCTGCCACTCGCCGACATGACCGAAGCCGCAACGGAGATGCGGCGATTGCGGGCGGCCCTTGGTCTCGCCGGTGCGATTCTGCCGGGGAACTATTTCCTTGCTGCAGCTTCGGCGGATCTCCTGCGCCCGGTTCTTGCTGCCGCCAATGAGACGGGCGCACTGATCATGGTACATCCAGGGCTCCGGCCTGGAGAGCTGCCTCCCGAACCCTATGGCGACAGCAGCATCTTGAGAGCGTCAGCCCTGAATCTTCAGGCGTCGTTGTCGCACATGGCGTTGACGCTTTTGACCAACGGGTTTCTCGACACCTTCCCGAACATCACGTTCCAGGTGGTCAATCTGGGCGGCACTTTGCCTTTCATCATTGAACGCATGGAGGCCATTGGCACATCGCGCGAGCTTCCGGTCAGCGTTACCATGGCTGCACTCCGGCGCCTGGTCTATGACAGCGCGTCACTCGGGCCGCGCGCACTCGAGGCAGCTGTCAGTGTGATCGGTGCCGATCGCATCATGATGGGGACTGACTACCCCATCTTCGAGCCGGTCAATGTGCTGGGCGGCATCACAGCGGCGCGGATCAGTTCGACTGATCAGACGGCCATTCGCTCGGCAACGGCACAAGCGGTTCTGTCGCGCTTGTGTTGATAAGCTTTGGTCAGTCGGCGTGGAGCATTTTCCGGTTGAGTGAAGTCCGTTTGACCGAAGAAAATGCGATCATCAAAGTGTCTATGACGCTTTCATGAGCCACATCATGTGGAACGCGCTTTGCCGGAGTGTTCAACGAGGCGATCGGCTCCGCACCGGGTCAAAGTTTTCGACACAATCGGCAAGCACACTCGTCGCGATATCGATGTCTTCCAACGCTGCAAACTCTTCAGGGTGGTGACTGATTCCACCGCGGCACCGCACGAACAGCATGGCAAACGGAAATTTATCTTTGAAGGCCATGCCATCATGCCCCGCCCCGCTCGGCAGAAGTCGTAGCTTTCGGCCAGCGCGCTCGATTGAAGTCGAAAGTGCAGTCATGAGGTGGCCATCACACGCAGCCACGGGCGCCTCATAATTCAGGACCACCTCAAGATCGACCGAGCGCCGCCGCGCGATCTCCTTGAACTCACGCTGGAAGTCAGCCAACACAGTCTTGCGGGTCTCATCCGACGGACTCCGCACATCAATCGAGAACGTGACGCTGCCGGGGACTGAGTTGCCTGCACTGTCTGAGACGTCGAACATCCCAACAGTCGCGACCAAGTCAGTTGTATTCTTGGCGAGGCGCTCGACAGCCAAGAGCATTTCCGCCGCGGCAGCCGAAGCGTCGTGCCGCAATGCCATCGGCACTGTACCCGCATGACCGCCGACACCCGTCACGGTGACGGTGCCGCGACTGGCCCCACTGATGGCCGTGACGACCGCGATCGGCAAGTTCTCAGTTTCAAGCACGGGTCCCTGTTCGATATGAACCTCAAGATAACCCAAAACACGATCTGGATTTCGGGCTTCCATTGGGATCTGAGATACATCGCAGCCAAACGCCGTCAGAGCCTCTCGTCGTGAGATACCATCACGATCGACCTCGTCCAGCAGCTTCGGATCGAACCGTCCGGCCAGTGCACGGGAGCCCGTGAGGGTGCCCGCATATCTGACGCCTTCTTCATCACCGAAGGCGACAACCTCGATCGCAAATGGCAACCGCTTTCGATCGGCGTTTAACTGGTCAACGACGGCAATGGCGACCAGCACACCGAGTGTTCCATCAAAGCGACCGGCGTTGCGGACTGTGTCGATATGAGAACCAAGCAAAAGCACTGGCAAGCCATCGAACTGGCCCTCATAGCGACCAACGACGGTTCCGACTGAGTCGATGCGGACAGTCATTCCAGCGCTGCGCATCCAGTCGGCCACTTGCTGTGCTGCAAGGCCGTGTGCCGGCCCAAGGTAGAGACGGGTCAGTTTGCCGGCTTCATCAGAGAGGGCGGCAAGCGCTTTGATGCGGTTTACAATCGTCTCGGCGTGGCGAACCGAATTGATCAGGTGAGGTTCGAGACTTGATCGTTGCCCAGTCTGCCCAGACTTGTTCATGCCTGCCTTACTCATCCCGTCAACCTTTCGAGTCCTTCAGTCCATCGTTTTCCACCCGATAGCACGGGCTTCACGTTTCAGGATATGGCGCACGCTGCGCCCGGTTTTCGAAAAGCTTTTCATCGCGACGGCTTGGACGAGGGCGCAGACGGCGTCCAAGGTCAAAATGTGCATACAAATTTTGAAGGTGCGTGGTTTTTGCTACTGGACCTGACGCATGCGAGACGGCCTAGTCTCAGCGGGACCCGGTTTTCGCGGGATTGGAGGCGCACTGTGGATGCAATCTTAATGGAATGGGGCAGCTTGCTTCTACGCTGGGTGCACATCATCACGGGGATCGCCTGGATCGGTTCCTCCTTCTACTTCATGCACATTGACGCAGCTCTCAAGGCCACACCCGACATTCCCCAGGGCAAGGGCGGCGAAGCCTGGGAGGTCCATGGCGGCGGTTTCTACCACGTCCGCAAATACCTCGTCGCGCCCGACACGCTGCCACCGGAGTTGATCTGGCACAAATGGGAAAGCTACGCGACCTGGGTGTCTGGTTTCTTCCTGCTGGTCTGGATCTACTATTTCGGTGCCGATCTTTATTTAATCGATCCGGCCGTGCGCACGCTGGCC
>JAYSUN010000304.1:0-1686 GCA_043719045.1 Hyphomicrobiaceae bacterium
GACGCGACGCTGACGCTGATGCAGGCGTCAAACATGGGGCGCCGCGTCAACGAGCGAAACGGGTATCGTCATGCGGAATGGTCGATCGATTGGTCGGCCGGTCCACTTGGGACACAAAGTCTGGCCATGCTCTGGAATACCCGATCCGACACACTTGACGATCTAGCTGACTTCACGCAGCGGCTCGCGCCGGAGATCGAAGCTGATATCCGTCAGCGTCGCACCGACCAGCGCGCACGTGCCGTCTGATTGTTGGAACGGAAAGACTATCCGCCGGTAACGATGTCGCCTTGGGCCGGCGTCATGCCAGTGGATCATGCAGTCAACATCCTCAATGCAGGCCCGGTTCTCGCGCCGCGCCTGCTGGAACGACTGGGCCAGCCAACGGCCGTATTCGACGTCTGGATGATCGGATACGGCGTTGCCGATCAAATGGCGGAATGCGGATGGATTTGGCACACGAAAGCCAGGTCCGAGGTCGTCCACCAAGGTCTTTGCGTTGGTTGGCTTCGTGGCCATGATCCAAACCCGCCCATCCATCTGCCGGTTGGCCAAGTCGACGATCGCCGCCCTGACCCTGCGCCGGCTGGCGGCGGATCCTGACTGACCTTGGTCCCAGAGGCGATACATCGCGTGCAAAGGTGACGCAGACTCCAGCTGATCCAGAGACACGGAACGGGTAAAAAATCGATTGTCGGTTTTGCGATGCGCTTGGCAGATCAAGTCGATGACAAACTCGCGGAACGCTTGAACCGTCGTGAACATGTCGTGCCGAACCGCCCTGTCGTCGGTGGTGAGGATCAGCCGAACTGGCCGGCGATCATGAATTTCGTAAAGCGCAGCGGCCAAGGCTTTTTGCGCAACGGAGAGTGGCCGCAGTTTGACTTCAAGTGCCGACTTTTTGACTTGAAGCAGCACAAATCCAAGATTCCGGACGAGATCCTCTGGCGCAAAGCCACGCGCCATCGTGTTGCCCAGCCAGCGCCCGAGCGCGGGATCGCCAACCCGCCACGTGCGTCCCAGATCATCGAAGATGACTGTTGCCCCGAAGCCTAGTGCCACTTGATCCCCCGACGACGCCACTTTCTTGAACAATGAAATTTTGGAGACAATCTTCGGTATCTGTGTACGGCAATGCTGGGTCAAGAATCAACAGATTCAGCATCAATCGCGCCACGTGGTCTTCAAAATATCAATCCTATCCATCAAGTCTTCAAAATCAGACGGCGCGCGGCGTCGACAGTCTGACGAAACCCCGTCAGGTTGAGCATGTCAACAACTCCATCCGCGTCTGGTCTGGCCAAGGGCGCTCCCGGGCTCGCACAGCCGACCGCAATCATCAGGTTCTCGGCGTGGTCGAAGTCCTCGATTTCGACGTCTGGGCGGTCGCAATCCGCGTCGAGGCAGCCCTGGCGGCGATAACTCATCGCGCGCTGAGCATAGGTTTTGTAGGCATTGCTGTAGGCAAAGACTGGACGTCCAAGGGCCCGCATGAAGCCGGCTTCATAGGCGGTGCCAGCGTCCATTGAGACACCGCGAAATGGCGTGCAGTTGGCAATGGCGAAGTCGCACGATCGCATCATCGTTTCGCAGGCTGCGTAAACGAGTTCGGCCTGAGCGTGCTTGCTCAATCCATCGAGTGAGAGTGCTGCATCGAGTGGAAAGCAACCTTCAAAGCCCGCATCA
>JAYSUN010000305.1:0-4543 GCA_043719045.1 Hyphomicrobiaceae bacterium
AGCGGGCGCTGTAAGGTGATCGCTGCATTCACAGCAACTTTCAAATCTTCGGTCGCAACGTAGTTTTTCGTGCCAGTAAATTTCATCGGAGCCCCGGGCGTGGTCTATTTGTGCGGGTACCCTAAGGGTGCGGTCGCGGGAGGGCAAGGCGTCGATCCGACAGGCTTCGATCCGTCGGTATCGGCGCTCGTGGCTCAACTCGACCAACTTCATGCACTTCCCGGCACAGACCGATCTTTCAGCAACGCGAAATCAGCTGAGTATTCTGCCGCACAGAATGTCCCACCCTGATAGAAATCGCCTACGCTATTTGCTGCTGCCTTCATCTGTTCGGCCTCGGCGTAGGCGCTAAAGTCTTCGGAATTGTGTTTTGGCCGATAGCCAAGCGCCTCGGCACGCGCGTTGTTCCACCACGCCCGCGTGTTGCCGGACGCACCATACAAAACCTCGTAGACAACATCCGGATGGTCGAGACCGATGCGGATCAGTTGCACCAGATCTTCCGGGTGCAGCATGATCGCGAGACGCCGCACATCCAGGGGCCGCTCGTTGACGTTGCCGATCCGCAGCGCCGTCACGCGCAAGCCATGCTTCATGGCGTACATGGCCCCCAACGCCTCACCGAACGCCTTTGAGACGCCGTAACGGCTGTCGGGCAAGACGGTGACGTCGTGGGCGATGGTCTGGCTGCGGGGGTAATATCCGACGGCGTGATTGGACGATGCAAAGATCACGCGTTTAACGTCAGCCTTGCGGGCTTCTTCAAACAGATTATAGCAGCCGACGATGTTGGCGTTGAGGATGGCGTCCCAGGGTCCTTCAACGGAAAAGCCGCCCAAGTGGACGATGCCGTCAATGCCGCGGACCGCCTCGGCCACTTGGGCCGCATCCGACAACTCGGCCTTGATGAACCGCAAACCCAATGGCTCTGCGACCGGCACAACGTCTGACAGCACGACTTCTGGATACGCGGCCTTGAGCAGCGGCGTGATGCGCCGTCCGACATCACCGGCCGCGCCAGTCAAGAGGATTTTACGCATGAACGTCATTGGCTGGCCTCATGAATGGCAACTCAAGCTCCACGCTGGGCGAAGCTCAATGGCAATGCGGTGGTATACTTGATTTGCTCCATCGCAAAGGCACTGGACACCTTTGATATCGCAATCCTGGCGATCAGTTTTTTATAGAAGGCATCGTAGGCGGCGATATCCGGCACCACGACGCGGAGCAAATAATCGACATCCCCCGACATCCGGTAAAACTCGACGACTTCAGGAAAGTCGATCACAGCCGCGTGGAACTTATGCAGCCAATCCAGGCTGTGGGTGTCGGTTTTGATGGACACAAACACGGTCACACCGACGTTGATCTTGACCGGGTCAAGGAGCGCTGTTCGTCCCCGGATGATGCCAGCTTCTTCAAGGCGTTGAATGCGGCGCCAGCACGGTGTGGTAGAAAGCCCCACTTCTTTGCCGATATCAGCCACGGCCAAGGTGCAGTCCCTTTGCAGGACCGTGAGGATCTTGATGTCCATGTCGTCGAGCATGCGGCGTATCCTGAATAAGTGCTTTGCGCGATTTGGCGGTTCTGGAGGAAAAAATTCTCATTTCGGTTGTTCCTCCAAATGAGACAGTCTTCAATTTCCTTGATTCTTGAGAAGTAGGAATTTTTTTCTAACAGTCACGTTGATTGCAGCTCAACTTGGGTTATATTTGCTGCAACGTTACGTGCCAAGACGGCAAATCACGATTGGAAGAAGCTATCATGCCACAGATCACTCAGTTGACGGCGCGCTTTGCGATCACGTCGGCAATGACGGCTGAGGATTTTACCGAGGCGGCGCGGCTTGGTTACAAGGCGATTGTCTCAAACCGGCCTGATGATGAGGAGTTTGGCCAGTTGTCGGCCAGACAAGAGGCGGTTCTGGCTTGGCGTGCGGGTCTGCAGTTCCGACATGTGCCGACCAGCAAGCACGATGTATTCACCGACGATGTCGTTGAGGGCATGGCGATGGCCCTCTCGGGGCTGCACGGACCGGTACTCGCTCATTGTAAGTCTGGCGTTCGTTCTGTGATCGCTTGGGCCGCAGCCAGCGCCCGGTCGCAGCCAGTTGATTGCGTCTTGGACACGCTGAAGGCTGCCGGTCAAGATCTTGATTTTCTGCGTGACGATCTGGAGGCGCAAGCCGACCGCAAGCGCTGGCTAGGCACCAACGCGGCAGCCCTCGACTGTGAGTGTGACACCAACTCAGTGGCCAAGCTTGCAAAGGTCTCGGCTTGATTCAGACAAATTGAGGCGACAGCTGGGGTCTGCTGCCGCCTCCGATGTTACAACACAACTTAGTCGTATGCACCTGCCATGCGAAATTTCGGTCTATCGGTAGTGGTGGATGCGTGTCGACCGCATACCCATCACGTCCTCAAGGCAATCATAGTTGGCACCGCAAGCATCGCGACGGACCAAAAAGTTGCGCTGGCTTTGCTTCAGGTCGGCCTTGTGGGCGGCAGACATCCAGCGGCTGGTCATCAACTCAGCGTACACTTCAACAATCTTGGCATCCAAGATCTGCAGCCGTTGGCTGTCACAAATCGTGCGCTCGGCCGGATTACGATCGCGGACGCAGTCGATGGTTTCGATTGCTCTCGCAGGTTGTGCTACCGCAAGCAAAGCTCCGGCTGCAAGACTGATCAGGGGTGTGAAGCGGGGCATCGGGGGCGAACTCCTTGTGGCCTTGATGACCAAAGAATGTCGGTTGCCAGCTGGAAAGTTGAGACCATCACTCCGCATGAGTAGAGAAGTTCACGAAAGCTGTTTTTCCCGTTTGCGCCGACGCGGCAATGTCCGGTAAGTTTCCGTAAATTGCGGCGAACAGGAAATGTGGCAGACCTATGCCTTCCAAAGACAAGCCCGTGCGGCCTTCGTCAGCATCAGCAGCTCATCCCGGCGTTCAAGGCCAAGCGCGTGCGATTGCGATGGTGCGGACGGCATTGATTGAAAAGAAGATGACGCAAGCGGAACTCGCCGATGCGTCCGACTGCCACGAAAAGACCATTCAAAATATGCTCGCCGGCAAATCCGTGCGGCAACAGACGTTATTCGATGTTTGTATGGTACTCGGGCTCGACTACCAGGAATTGCAGCATCTTTGGCATGGCGGCGGCCCGCTGTCGGCGGCTATTGAACACGATCGGCCGAGTGAACGGTCCAATCCGCCAGCTGCCATAAGTCAGGCCAGCACCCCTGACAATTCAGGCCAAGGCGGCGAGATTGCGCCGGTTTATATGGGGGCCTACAGTCGTGCGGGTGTCGATCACTATCTCGGCCAATACCTGACCATCCGCCCGGCTTTCTCGACGCCGGACATGATCGTCGCCTACCGTACCGAGGTCACATGGGACCCGGAGTGGCCCAGCCTCCTGTTCGAGGAGCGCGACCGGCCCGACGCCCCCTATGCGCATCGAGGACGCCTGTATATCCCGGCATCCAGCCAATTCATCCATTTGGTGTCCTTGACCAAGGGCGCAATGCGGATGATCGTGGTCTCCCAGATCGACCGCAGCGGCATGATGCGCGGTTTGATTACCACCCTGAACAAACGGCGCGCCCAATTCGTGCCAGTGGCAGCTCCGATCGTTTTTATCAAACAAGACGATTTTTCCATCACACCACTTGGTGACATCACCAGCAGCAACATACTCTACGAGCGTTATCGGGCTCAGCTGGCCGAGGCCGTCGAGCAGGGCTATGCTGGTTTGGTTGGTATTGCGGATTCTAAAAAGGAATGTGATGGTGAAGGATCCGGCGGGACAGCCGGAGTCCTTAAGGGAGGAAATTGAATGTCGACTGTCAATCGCCGAAAATTTCTGAAGGGGGCCGCAGTCGCCGGTGCCGCTTCGACAGCGGTAGCTGCGCCAGCTATTGCGCAATCCATGCCGGAAGTAAAATGGCGCCAGACCTGCAGCTGGCCCAAATCGCTTGATACCCTCTATGGTGCAGCGGAAAACATTGCGAAGCGCGTCGCCGAACTAACTGATGGCAAGTTCCAGATCCAGACCTTTGCCGCTGGCGAAATCGTACCGGCGTTGCAGGTTCTCGATGCCGTCCAAAACGGTCAAGTCGAGTGCGGCCATACTGCACTGTACTACTATTTTGGCAAGGACGACGCGTTTGTGTTCGGCTCGGCACTGCCATTCGGGATGAACAGCCGGATGCAGAATGCCTGGCTGTTGCACGGCGGCGGACATGACCTCCTGAACGAGTTCCTCGCGACCTACAAATGCCACTTCATTCCTGGCGGCAACACCAACTGTCAGATGGGCGGTTGGTTCCGCAAGGAGATTGCCAAACCGGATGATCTCAAGGGACTGAAATTCCGCCTTGGCGGTTTTGCGGGCAAGATCATGCAACGGGTCGGCGTCGTGCCGCAACAAATCGGCGCGGGCGACATCTACCCAGCGCTTGAGAAGGGCACCATTGACGGCGCCGAGTGGGTCGGACCATACGACGACGAGAAGCTTGGCTTCTACAAAGTTGCCAAATTCTA
>JAYSUN010000306.1:0-4542 GCA_043719045.1 Hyphomicrobiaceae bacterium
TCAATGTCTATTCGTCTCTCTTCATTGATCCCAACGGCTATCGGATCGAGATCCAGAATTTTCTCGATCCGAATTGGCGCAAGGGCGTCACTCCGGGAACTGATACCGGGGCGCGGACATTTTGACCCTATCGCTGGGGCGGTCAGCGGCAGGACGGGGTCAGAACTTTTCCGGTTCGGTCTCACACCAGCCCGCAGTAATCTTGCCTCTTTTCTCTTGGGGGCTGCGGGCTGGTATTCTCTTTCCTTGGCGCGCGGCCATCCGGCCAGCCCCGCGCGCGGATACCCATCCGCACAAGTCAGTGTTCGTGCGGATTGGTATCAGGTGTCGGGATGATACGTTCGACACATTTCTGATGATGTTATTCCCGCGCATCCTCTAAAATCATTGCAGCGGCCTTCTCAGCGATCATCAAGGTCGGTGAATTGGTATTTCCGGAGGTAATCGTCGGCATCACAGAGGCGTCAGCGACGCGTAGGCCATCGAGGCCATGGACTTTCAAGCGTGGCGACACCACGGCCAACGGGTCAATGCCCATTTTGCAGGTGCCGATCGGATGGAAGATGGTCGTTGCAATATCGCCTGCGGCATGAGCCAAGGCCGCGTCATCAACAATCTCGGGCCCAGGCCTGAATTCCTCGGGGTGATAGCGTTGCAGCGCCGGCATGGAAATGATGCGGCGGGTCATGCGAATGGCGTCGGCTGCAACGCGGCGATCTTCCTCGGTCGCCAGATAGTTGGGTCGGATCTGCGGATGCGCGCGCGGATCAGGCGATGTCAGGCGCACGTGACCACGGCTGGTGGGGCGCAGATTACACACGCTGGCGGTAAATGCCGGAAACGGATCGAGTGGTTCACCAAACTTGGGCAACGTCAGCGGCTGGACGTGATATTGCAGGTTCGGCGTTTCGCGCGACGGATCGGAGCGGGTGAAGGCGCCGAGCTGCGACGGGGCCATCGTCATCGGACCACGTTTGAACATGGCATACTCGAGGGCGAAACCGGCACGCTGAATGAGGCTTTGATAGCGCTCGTTCATGGTTTTCACGCCTTGGACGCGGTACGCGCAGCGGACTTGTAAATGGTCCTGGAGGTTTTCTCCGACGCCAGGCAGGTCATGCAAAACTGTGATGCCGTTTTCGCGCAGCACATGTGCCGGGCCGATACCGGAGACCTGCATCAGGTGGGGTGAGCCGATGCTGCCGGTGGCAAGGATGACTTCGCGGCGGGCACGCGCCGTCATGTTAACGCCGTCGCGTGTGTAAGCAACGCCGGTGACGCGCTTCTTGTCGAGCACCAACCATTGCGCGTGGGCGTGAACCGCGACCTCCAAGTTCTTGCGATGCTGGATCGGGCGCAAGAAACCTTTCGACGTGTTCCAACGCACACCAGCTTTCTGGTTCACGTGAAAATAGCCACAACCCTCGTTGTCGCCGCGATTGAAGTCGTCGGTCTTCGGAATGCCGGCCTGCTCAGCCGCATCGCGGAAAGCGTCCAGAATGTCCCAGCGAATGCGCGCATTTTCCACGCGCCATTCTCCGCCCCTGGCATGAAGGCCATCGAACGCCGAGCTGTGTAAAGCGATCTGGTCTTCGTGCTTGAGAAAGTAAGGCAAGATGTCGTCCCAACCCCAGCCTGGATTGCCCATCTGCCGCCACAGGTCATAATCGCGCGCCTGGCCACGCATGTAGATCATGCCATTGATGGATGAGCAGCCGCCGAGCACGCGTCCGCGCGGATAACTCATGGCACGGCCATTCAGGCCCGGCTCATTTGCGGTTTTGAAACCCCAGTCAGTCCGGGGATTGCCCATCAGGTAAAGATAGCCGACGGGGATGTGGATCCAATGGTAGTTATCCTTGCCGCCGGCCTCAAGCAACAACACACGGACAGATGAGTCGGCCGATAATCGGTTGGCGAGAAGGCAGCCGGCGGTGCCAGCGCCGACCACGACATAGTCATAGATGTTGGTGTTGTCGACCGTCATAGTGCCGCCCGTTCCGCCGTAATCGTGGGAGCAACAGATCACGATCAGGTCGGGCGGCGCAAGCCACGTCCGTGGCATTCGATGAATGAGCCGAACACGGTGTCCAGGCTCGCGTTAAAGGTCGCGATGCCCAAGTGCATCTTGCAATGCGCCGAGGACACCTTGCGGAGCCAACTCAGTAAATCGGCTCAAGTCGAGCTGACTCGCATCAATGCCGAAATTGGACAGAAATTCGAGCGCTTGGCCCTCGGTTAGCCCCTGCAGCACGCTAGCATCAAGCCCTGCCGCCTCTAGCGCGCCCGTCAGGTCAGTCGGAACGGACGGCCGAGCGCCGCTGATCAGGCCGACGATAGATTCGCCAAGACGGGACAAGTCGAACATGGTGGGAGATCTCCTTCACAGGTATCAAAGATTGGCTGTTGGAACGGGGCTGTTGTGACCCGGCGGTCGGGATTGATCCGCCACTAGCCAACAAGTGGGGTCGGCCGGACGCAATTACCAATTCGATTTTCCATTCAACTGATCGGCAAGATCGATCAGGTTTTATCTTCATCTAGCATGTTCAAGATCGGCAAAGTCGATCGATCCGACCAGTGGGTTGATCTTGAATACTGCGGCGATGAGGCCATCTCCGGAAGATCAAATCAGCAATGCAAAAAGGCGTTCCCTGCTTCATGGTACCATTTTCAGGACTGCTTGCGACCCTCTGGTTGGGCATGCCGATCTGGGTCTGGCTCGCCTTTGTTCTAGTCGTTGTTGTTATTTTGGCGATCGACCTCGGACTGTTTCATCAAGAGGCTCACGATCCATCCATTCGTGAAAGCGCCGTGCTCGCCGGCGCTTGTATGGCATTGGGAGTGTCCTTTTCAGCCGTCGTTTGGTGGCTGTATTCAACGGATACCGCGCAGTCTCTCGACCCCGTCATTGCAGCCGCCACTCCTGGAGCCGAGCGCGCTTGGACCGCTTGGGAGCTGTACCTGACGGGTTGGATTATCGAACAGACGCTGGCCTTCGACAACGTTTTCGTCATGGGGATGATCTTCACCTATTTTGCCATTCCACCGAAGTATCAGCACCGTGTGCTTTTTTACGGCATCCTCGGCGTTATCGTTCTGCGCGCGATAATGATTGGACTTGGCGCCGTACTGATCCAGAAGTTTGACTGGATTCTGTATGTCTTTTCAGTTTTCCTGATCGTGACCGGTGTGAAAATGCTGCTCATGGCCGATCAGAAACCGGATCTTGAAAACAACGCCGTCCTGAAATGGATGCGCAGCCATATGCGCATCACCGACAAGATCCATGGGCAGAATTTTTATGTGATCCAGCCGGATGCAGCAACCGGAAAAGCCGTGCGCCATTGGACCCCATTGTTCGTGGCACTGGTACTGATCGAATTCGCAGACTTGATCTTCGCGGTCGATTCTGTGCCGGCCATCTTCGCGATCACGCAAGACCCGTTTATCGTCTACACATCGAACATCTTCGCCATCTTAGGCCTGCGTTCACTGTATTTTGTGCTGGCGGCAATGGTCCATCGCTTCCACTACTTGAAGTACGCACTGGCCCTGGTTTTGATCTATGTCGGCGGCAAGATCGTGGTGCAGCAGTTGATCGGTAAAATCCCACCCGAGATCAGCCTTGGCGTAACGGCTGCCCTCTTGATCGGTGGCATCCTGGTGTCTCTGGTGATGACACGCAAGGTTGGCAAAAGCCCAGAAGGCAAGCAGCCAGAAACCGCATCGGGCTAACCGGCATATGCGGCAACGCCTCAGGCGCTGAAAGGGTCTTTTTCGCCTGGCGGCAGTGGAATTTCGAAGACGTTGAGGGTCATTGAAACGAGGCCGTAATATCCGAGGATGGCGACCAACTCGATCACGCCCGTCTCGGTCAAGTGATGGACGGCTTCTGCATAGATCGCTGGCGACACTTTGCGCTGGGTCACCAACTCACGGGAGAATGTGTAGACGGCCGTTTCATCGACTTGGTCGAACTGAGGTCTACTGCCAATCCGGATGCATTCAACGGCTGCCGCGCTGAGACCACCTGCGATCGCCAGAGGCGCGTGGGCATACCATTCAAAGCCCGCTTTCCAATGTGCGCCGGTGACGAGGATGGCGAGTTCCGACAAGCGTGGCGGCAACGATGTGCCGAACCGGCAGAAGGCACCAAGAGCCTGTGCTTTGTCGGCCAATTCAGGGCTGGTGATCCAGACCCGCAGAGGTCCCTCGACGCGGCCACGCGGGCCACTGACGATGCGGTCGTAAACCGCGCGTTGCGCCGGCGACACCGTGGCGAGGTCGAGGTCAGGCAAACGGGGCATGGGCGCGGTCTTTGGCTGAGGGTGGTTCGGACGACTGGCTTGCGACGTGCGTCACCACTGCCAGATCGGTGACTTCGGAGTCAAACTCGGTCAGCGTCATCAAGCCGAGACACGGCATCGCGCCGCGTGTTGTCAACGCGCCGGACAGCAGTTTGCGGGTCAGGATGGTCGCCGGTATTTGCGGGAGGAAGGGGCCATGGTTTTGTCGGGCAATAACGTGCCACGCGAGCTG
>JAYSUN010000307.1:0-13392 GCA_043719045.1 Hyphomicrobiaceae bacterium
GTGCACACCGCTGAAAGCGCAGCGGGCTTTGGTTGCGGCTGATGGTCAACTGAAACATGCGACCTTGATCGCGATGGGCCTTGATGCAGCCGAGGCGGACAATCGGCTGACGCTGGCGCAAGGCAATCTGCGACTGGCAATGGCCGATCTGCCGTGAAGGACAGCGCTTACTGCGGCACACTCGAGAGTCGAAGTGTGCGCAGTGGCTTGGGGTTCCGGCATGGAGTCCGGAGAACGTGGGTCTGGTTTCGGGAGGGTTGTCATGCGCGCGTTGGTCTGTCGGAGTTTGACCGGAATTGCTGGTCTGCAATGGTCAGACGGGCAAGCAGAGCCCGCGGTTGGAGCTGGGCAAGTTTTGATTTCAGTGAGCGCGGCTGCGCTGAACTTTCCAGATCTCCTGATGCTAGAGGGCAAATATCAACACCGGCCCGACCCGCCATTTGTACCAGGCATTGAAGGCGCAGGTGACGTTGTGGCCGTTGGCCACGGAGTCGACTCGAGGCTGATCGGCCGACGCGTCATGTTTGCTGCACGCGGGACCCTGGCTGAGCGCGTGTGTGTCGGGGTCGACGAGCTCATCGACGTGCCCGATGGGTGGTCCTGGGGCGAGGCGGCAGCCTTCCCGGTGGCCGCGAAAACCGCGTATCACGCCTTGGTCCATCGCGCCCGCTTGCAGGCCGGCGAGACGCTTTTGGTGCATGGAGCGTCCGGCGGCACCGGGCACATGGCGGTCAAGCTCGGCAAGGCGCTTGGCGCGCGGGTCATTGCCACCGGTGGCGATGCCGGCAAACTGGAGCAGGTCCGCACGTTCGGCGCCGACGCGGTGGTGTTGACGGGGGGCGATGATTTGGCTGATCGCATCAAGACTTGCGCGGGAGATCGCGGCATTGATGTGGTCTTCGATCCCGTTGGCGGCGCCGGCTTCGAGGCATCGTTGAAGGCGGCACGCTTTGGCGCGCGCATTTTGATTATTGGTTTTACAGCCGGCGCGCCGAAGACAGTGCGGACCAATTATGCTCTGATCAAAGGCCTTTCGATCCTGGGTGTCAGGGCCGGTGAGGCCGCGCGAAACGACCCGGCCGTGGCAGCGGATTATGCTGTGGCCCTGCCGCGGTTGGCCGCCGACGACGATTTGCGACCTCAGGTGGACAGCAGATTTCCGTTGGCGCAGGCGGTCTCGGCGTTTGAGCGGCTGGCATCCCGCCTGGTGGTCGGCAAGGTGGTCGTCGAGATGGAGCGAGAGTCCTGAACGGCAGCTGTTGCCAACGCAAGTTGGGGGTGAAACTTAGCAGACTTGCAACGATGTTCACTCGATGCATCATCGGTGTCCCGGAATTTTTGCAGCGCCTTCTCGCGGTAAAAATATCCGGAAACTATCCCGGCTTGGGTGAAGCTCAATCGTGCCAACGCTTCGAGATGTCGATCCCGGATATCTGGCCAGCGCGACGGCGCAGCCCAAATTCCTATCGTTGAGAGTGTTCTGAACTCAGGTTCTGGTGCCAGTGTGGTGGTGGCCTTTCTGCTCGAGCGGTCGGTGGACTGGTTGACGGTAGGTCGTCTCGGGATTGGCGACGGTGTGCGGCCTGATCAGTGGCGCTCCGCATCGCAATCTCGATAAAACAAGAATAGCAGATTTCATGGGAAAATCTACTTTTGGTTGTATTGTTGGTAAATTCCAGCGCTCGGCGCGGTGGCCCGGACGCGTCGGCTTGCGATGGCCCTTCGGCACGCCGTATGTTTGGCAATGACCTCGCGTTTTGCACTGACAACGCCGATCGAAACCTTGCGGCTTCGGTTTCGCTTCACCGGTGGCATGCCGTATCCCCCCCGGTACGGTATTGCGCCGACCGAACCGGTGGCGGTCGTGCGTCTGCGGCCGGGGATCGAGGCGTCCGGCGCGCGTGAACTGGCGTTGGTGCGCTGGGGGCTGATCCCCCACTGGGCGAAGGACCCCGGTGAGTTTGCAACTCTGGTCACGGCGCGTGCTGAAACAGTGCTAGAAAAACCGTCGTTCAAAATCCCGATGCGCCACCGGCGTTGCATCGTTCCAGCCGATGCGTTTTATCAATCGAGCGGCAAACCGAAATCGAAACTGACCTATCTGGTCTGTGCCCGCGACCGGCGCCCCCTCGCGATGGCCGCGGTCTGGGACTATTGGTTGGGCCGCGATGGCAGTGAAATCGACACGATGGCGCTGCTCACTGTGCCGGCCAATGGCAGCCTTGGCGGCCAATTTGAGCGCATCCCCGCGCTGTTGACGCCTGATGCAGAAGACGCGTGGCTGGATGTCCGGGGCACCGCTCATGATGCTGCCACCCGCTTACTCAAGCCCACGGGCGATGACAATCTCGAAATGTTCCACGTCGAGCCGCCGACGGCTGAGCCAATCGCCACTGATCCGCTGACGTAAGAGTTCCCAAAGGATACGACCCGTTAACGAATCAGCACGTAGTTTGAAAATGTTGCACAAACGGGATCGGCCCTGTCCCGGACCAGCCGTCGGGCCATCAGTTCGCTGTGGTCCGCGCCCACCCAACGCTGCCGCGCCCACGGCATCGGTTCTGACTGGGCAAAACACCTGTCTCGCCAGAAACGCAAAATGTCGTTATTCTACAACTGTCAAGAGATTGCCTGTATCTGCTGCCACACCGCTGGCAGATCGGCCGCGTGAATGGGGCACCCAGCTTTCGCTGAGCGGGGAGTCAGCCGGGAAAGTCCCATCTGGCGCGGAACTTGCTCAGTCGCGGTCTGGCCATAGATCGCGCGATTGCGCTGGTTTGGGTGTGTCGAACACTCAGGCCCGCATGGGACGAACACAGCTGCGCAGCTACCGGAAATGATCCGTTGACGCTGTCGCAGCAGGGAGAACGAACGATGTCATACCGTGGCGAAGACCTGGACCTCAGAACTCCACAGAGCCGTGGCGCACGCGACGGCTACCCAGGCGCCGATGTTGGTATGAATGGCACGCGCCATCGCTCACCTGCGAGCGCTGCGAGCCGAGGTGAAACCGTGATGGTCGACGAGACGGTGATGGCGTGTTGCAACCACGCCTACGATGTGGCGCAGGCCCACGGCGCCAATGAGGTGCGCCTCGAGCATTTGGTTCACGCCCTGACGCGCGTTGAAGCCGCAGCCGAAATTCTGGAGCAACGCGGCATTCGCGAAGCCCATCTGCGCCGTGAGAGTGCGGCTGTGATCGCCTCCGAAATCCCGGTCGGCTTGGCCCATAGCCACTCGGCGCCGCGCTCGTCTGTGGAATTTGAAGATGTCCTACGTCGTGCCAGTGACCAGTCTCGGAGCCGAGGCATCGCCGGATCCGTGCACGATTTGCTCTGGGTCCTGCTGAACTACAATCGCGAGATCCCAGCTATCGCATTGTTGCTTCGCCATGCCGCCGATTGGCAGTCGTGGGACTGGCCGCACAAAGTCGAAACCCGCCGCGAAGACTATCGTGACGCGGCCCGCCCACAACAAACCTATTACACGGAACGCCGTGTTTATTCCGAACCTGCCCCGCCGCCACCGCGTCCGCGCGTGGTTGAAGGCGACGCTCCACTGCCTGGGCAGCAGCCGTCGGGTTACTCCCAAGTCCTCAATCTCGATCCGGTGCATCAGCGCCTGGACATGATGGATCAGGCCTTTCGTAAACTGCAGAATGAACTCGTCAACGAACGCCGTGTCATGGCCGACACAATGCGGGATATGATGCGTGAAAGCATGCGCGAAATGTCTCGCGAATTGATGCGCGAAATGGCCAGTCAGCGCGGTGGCTCGGTGACTTTGCCTCCGGGCTTGATGGATCGCCTCGAAGGGGTCGATCGCATGGAGCGGACGGTGGATCAACGGCTCCAGTCGTTGGAGAAGATTGTCACCAATGGCATGCAGGAGGGCGCCCGCAATTGGGCTGCGATGGGCGATCGTCTGAAGGCGCTCGACAAGGTTGCCGCGTCGAATCCAGGGGGCGTGAGTTCGGGTCTCGCCGACCTCGTCACCGAGCAATTGATCGCCGTCACCGGCCAAGTCCAATCGGCCACCGAAAAACTTGAATCCCTCGAACGGAACTTTGAAGCGCGCCAGAACGAGAACCAGCGGACGTGGTCGGTGGCGATGGATAAGTTCAAAGTGCTTGAGGAGGGGTTGACCTCCTCGCGTCGCGACGGCAGCGGTGTGCAAACCATGCTACAAGAACGCTTCCAGGGCGTGCATCAAAAACTGGAGCAACAGAACCTCTCGATCGCTTCCTTGGTCGCCCAATTGACTGAGCCGGTCACCGATCGCTTGCGGCACTTGGAAGGCTCAATCCAGCGTCAATTGGAAGCCTTAGGCCAGCGCCCCGCAGCTGACACCGGCGTTGCCGAAAGGATCGGCCGTCTGGAGCAGATGTTATCGTCCGGTCAGCAAGCAGATAGTCAAGGCCTGCAGCTCGTGTCGCAACTTGGCGAACGCTTCCGTGTCATCGAACAGCAGCCGCAAGCTTTGACGGCCAAGTTGGACCACCTGGAACAACTGGTCCAAAGCCACGGCGACCGCGCGGTCCAGTACACCCAGCAAGTCGCTCAACAAGCGGCCGACGCTCATGTCCGGGAACTCGCCGACTTGCAGGAGGCCGTCGTCAAACTCGGCACCAATCAACAGGCGCTGTCGGAAAATCTTGACCAATGGCGCACTGAGAACGAGGGCGGGATTTCGATCATCTCGAACCGTCTCGAAGTTCTGGAAATGTCAGCGGGCCAGCCGCTGCAAATCCTCAAACAGATGCAATCGGACATGCAGGCGATCCAGCAGGTCACCATTGCCGATTATGATCAGAACCGGCGCGGCATTCGCAATTGGCTGTTTGGCACCGAGGACATTTTTGCCGGCACTTGGCGCGATGAGACGCGTCAAATCCGCGAACGTCTCAAACAACTGCGGACCGACGAGCGCAAGGCTTAAGCTTCCAGGTCCTTGAGTTTAATCAATGTGGGACAGTGCTGTTTTCCAAAGGCTAAAAGGCCGGCGGTGAGCCGCACTGCCCCGTTTTGTTGTCACTACAGACCAAACTCAGCCCCAATCTGAGCCAGACCGAGTTGACCGATGTCCCTGCACACTGATCCAGTCGTCGATGTCTACAAGGCCGAAGCACGCATTTGGTTCGAAGCCATCCGTGACGACATCTGCGGTACCTTTGAAAAACTGGAAACCGATTTGCCCGCGACCGCCCCGATGGGCGACCGGGCGGCAGGAAGATTTGTCCGCAAAGCTTGGGAGCGCAAGGATCAGTCGGGCGCGCCCGGCGGTGGCGGCGTGATGAGCCTGCTCCACGGACGGGTGTTTGAAAAAGTCGGTGTTCACACATCAACCGTCCACGGCGAATTCGCGCCGGAGTTCCGCGCCCAGATCCCAGGGGCGTCCGATGATCCCCGTTTCTGGGCGAGCGGCATTTCGCTGATCGCACATTTGAACAACCCCCACATTCCAGCCGTGCACATGAACACGCGCATGGTCGTCACCAGCAAATGGTGGTTCGGCGGCGGCGCGGATCTGACGCCTGTTCTCGATGCGCGACGCACGCAGGATGACCCAGATACCGTGGCGTTTCATGCCGGCTTAGAGCTGCCATGCCGCGCACATGCGGTCGCCGACTACGCGCGCTACAAGGCATGGTGCGACGAGTATTTCTACCTGCCCCATCGCAAAGAACTGCGCGGCGTTGGCGGCATCTTTTATGATTATCTGACGCCGGACGCGGTGGCTGGCGGTTTCGATGCCGGCCTCGCATTCACCCGCGATGTTGGCCGTGCTTTCCTCGATGTTTATCCGCGGCTGGTGCGTGCGAATTGGCTGAAACCGTTCGCAGTGACTGAACGCGACGAGCAGTTGGTTCGGCGTGGCCGCTATGTCGAGTTCAATCTGCTCTATGACCGCGGCACCATGTTCGGCCTCAAAACCGGTGGCAACGTCGAAGCCATCCTGTCCAGCATGCCGCCGATGGTGAAATGGCCGTAAACCGGTATGACATCGGCGCGCGGAAGTTTTGCCACTGTCGCTGGTGCGGTCAGGCGCCGCTATTGTAATGCTTGCGCCGGCCGGCACGCGGTGACGCGGCAGGACTGGTCAGAGTTTTTCCGGTTCGGTATGATCTGGCCCGCTGCCTCGATCGCACATCCAGTTGCGCCCGGCTGACAATGCCGATACCCAGCAGGATCGACAACTGTTCGCCGGGCAATTCCATGCTGAAAAAACTGCTGATCGCCAATCGTGGCGAGATCGCCTGCCGGATCATCCGTACCGCGCGTAAAATGGGGATCGCAACGGTTGCAGTTTACTCCGACGCCGATGCCAAGGCGGTGCACGTTCGGCAAGCTGACGAAGCCGTCCACATCGGCCCCTCGCCTGCGCCCGAAAGCTATCTCCGCATCGACAAAATTATTGCAGCTGCCAAGGCCACCGGTGCCGATGCCATTCACCCTGGCTATGGCTTTCTCTCCGAAAACGCCGACCTGCCGGACGCCTGCATGAAAGCAGGCATCACGTTCGTCGGTCCGCGTGCTGACGCCATGCGCGCGCTAGGGGGCAAGGCCGCCGCCAAAGATCTAGCCATCAAAGCCGGTGTCCCCGTTGTACCCGGCTATCAAGGCAAGGCCCAGGATCTCGCGACCTTGACCAAGGAAGCCAAGCGCATCGGTTATCCGGTGATGATCAAAGCCGTTGCAGGCGGTGGTGGACGCGGCATGCGGTTGGTCGAAAAAGACGCTGATTTTGCAGAACTGTTTGACAGCGCCACGCGCGAGGCGACCTCGGCCTTTGGCAATCCGGATGTGCTCATCGAGAAGGTCGTCGTCAGGCCGCGCCACATCGAAGTGCAGGTGTTTGGCGACACCAAAGGCAACGTCGTCCACCTGTTCGAGCGCGACTGCACTCTGCAGCGGCGCAATCAGAAAGTGATCGAGGAAGCGCCGGCGCCCGGCATGTCCGAGGCGCTCCGGGCCAAGATGTGTGACGCCGCCGTCAAACTCGCCAAGTCAGTCAACTATGAAGGCGCGGGAACGGTCGAATTCCTGGTCGAAGGCGGCGCACTATCAGCCGACGCACCCTGGTACTTCATCGAGATGAATACCCGCCTGCAAGTCGAGCATCCCGTCACCGAAGAAATCACCGGCCTCGATCTGGTCGCGTGGCAACTCCGCGTCGCAGCCGGCGAAGCGCTGCCGCTGCAACAGTCGGACATCAAAATGTCCGGCCACGCGATTGAAGTGCGGCTATGTGCCGAAGACCCGTCCAAGGGTTTCATGCCGAGCGTGGGCAAGATTGAGGCTTTTGATGTCAGCGACCTCGGTGAAGATGTGCGGATCGAAACCGGAGTCGCCGAAAGCAGCGAAGTGTCGCCGTTTTATGATTCTATGATCGCCAAGCTGATTGTTGTCCGCGCCAACCGCGCTCAGGCACTGGCGGCATTGGCAATCGCGTGTCGGACGGCGGTCGTTGCCGGACCGACAACAAACCAAAACTTTATCGCAAGACTGCTTTCCGACGAGCGGGTCGGCCGCGCGCAGATCGACACCGGCCTGATCGGTCGCGACCTCGAACACTTTGTGGCGCGGCCGTCACCCGCAGCTGTGCTCCAGATCGCTGTCCCGACCTGGCTGGACCATCTGAACGTCGACAGCGCATGGGCGAGCGGCTCGAACCCGCATTCGCCGTGGGCCGCGCGGGACGGGTTTCAACTCGGCGCTGCGCGTCGACAGGCACTGTCTGTCGCGATCAACGGGACAGTCACGTCGATCGACGTCAAGTGGGGCTGCGACGGGGCGCAGATGGCAACCTCTCATGAAAACGGGCACTTCAGCGCATACTCGGAGCATCGCTCGGCTCCGGGTACGCTGATCGCGATCGCCGACGGCATGCAAACCATTCTGTCGATGCCCACCTACGACGCGTCAGCCATCGAAGACACCGGCGACGGCTCCACCATCCGCGCGCCGATTAACGGGCGTGTCTCCAAGATTTTCGCAAAACCCGGTGACGTTGTTGAGAAAGGCGCGCGCATTGCCATTGTCGAGGCCATGAAGATGGAGCACGTCTTGGCCACCACCGCCGCGGGCACGATCGACTCCGTCGCCGTCGCCGAAGGCGCACACGTCACGCAAGGCACCCTGGTCGCCTCTCTTACCCCTGCCTAGTCAGAGCGCTTGCCACTCGGCTTGGATCGGCAACCGCTCGAGTCCCTCTGTTTATTGCATTTTCTGCGGTGAGCCGGCCAGCCCCGCGCGCGGATACCAATCCGCACTCGTCAGTGTTCGTGTGGATTGGGATCAGGCCAGTCCCAACCGTTTGCGTTCGGACACATACCAATCGAGAATCTCGACGCCGTTCATGTGCACAACACCCGCATGTCGATTGATGGTGTCGTAGATGGCCGAGAGATACTTGATCCTGTGCGCTTGTCCCATAATGTAGGGGTGGATCGCGATCGCCATGATCCGGGGGCGATCGGAACCTTCAGCATACAGCTGGTCGAACTGATCGAGACATCGCTGCTGAAAATGGCTCGATTCGTGATGCTGGATAATCATCGCCGGGATGTCGTTGAGTTCGACCGTATAGGGCAATGTCACCAGCGGGCCATTGCCCGTCGCGATCACTGTGGGCTCGTCGTCATAAACCCAATCGCCGATGTACTTGATGCCTGCCGCCGCCAGATGTTCCGGCGTATCGAACGTCTGCGTCAGTCCCGGTCCAAGCCAACCCACCGGCCGCGTGCCGGTAAAATTCTCGATCACGTCGAGCGAGCGCTTGATCATCGCAGGTTGATCATCGATTTTGTGAATCGGACCCTGCTCATAAGAGTGCCCCATGAACTCCCAACCGGCATCGCGCGCCTGCTGGCTGACACGCGGATAATCCTCGATGACACGCGCATTGATCGACAAAGTCGGCCGAATCTCGAGCCGCGCGAACAGCTCGAAAAAGCGCCAGACGCCGACCCTCATGCCGTATTCGTGCCAACTCCAGTTCGGCACATCAGGCAACAGTGTCGTGCCCATCGGCGGCGGTAACACCTGTCGCGCCATCGGCTTGTTGATATCCCAGACCTCAAGATTGACGATGGTCCAGACGATGATCCGAGCGTTGTTCGGCGGCAGCAGTTTCGGCCGGTCGACGATCGCCGAATAAGCGGCGCGATCGCGCGGAGCCCGGGCGCCAGCTGGAACGACAGGTGCGGACATGGTGGCATCCCCAATGGTAACTGAAACAATCCGAAACCGTTACGCCGTCGCTCACACCAACGGCTTGCCAACTTGGGCAATCAGGCCAATCGCCTCAATGCCGGCCACGGCACACAGCTCATCGTTGTCGGAGGTGTCACCGGAAATTCCGACAGCGCCAAGCAAGAGTCCGGTGGCATCGCGGATCAGCACGCCCGATGGGACCGGCACAAAGCGTCCGCCGCTGGCCGCCATCACAGCTGTCAAAAATAGGGGTGCCGTCTGTGAGCGTTCAAACAGAGCCCGACTGCCGAGACCCATCCCGAGCGCGCCATAAGCTTTGCCATTGGCAATCTCGACCCGGACAATACCGGAGCCGTCCTCGCGCTGTACCGCCACCATGTGCCCGCCCGGATCCAGCACAACCACCGTCACGGGTTCAAACATCATGGCACGCGCCTTTGTCAGGGCTTCCGCTGCAATCATGTTGGCGCGTTGTAGAGTGATGGCTGACATGGCGTGGGCCCTTGCGGTTGGTTTGCGGACTTTGATCTCGCGGCAAAAGCAACGGAACCGGCGATGTCGTCAAGCCGGGAGTGACGAGACCGTCCGACCCGTGTCCCATTTGGCGGCCCATTCGGCGGCATTGCACCCATGCAGGATTGTGCGCATCGTTCGATCATGCTGGGTGGCGCACGGCCGCCACTTTGGTTAGATGCAGTTCGACACCTCCATTGGCACGTCAGACAGGACCCACCTCATGCGCAAGAATGCCCTCCGAGAACAGTTCGCCAAGGGCGAAAAGATCGTCAACGGTTGGATTGCCGTGCCGAACAGTTTTCTGGCTGAAACCTATGCGGCGCAGGGCTTTGACAGCGTCACGCTCGACATGCAGCATGGCGCCGTCGACATCAGTGATCTGGTGCCACTGCTTCAGGCCATTCAACTGGCCGGTCCAACGGCGATGGTCCGCGTGCCTTGGAACGAGCCGGGTTCAATCATGCGTGTGCTCGATGCCGGTGCTTACGGCGTCATCTGCCCGATGATCAATACCAAAGCCGAGGCTGAAGCCTTCGTTGCAGCCGGCCGCTACCCACCGATGGGCGCACGCTCGAATGGCCCGTTCCGCGCGTCGCAGTATGCTGGCAGCGACTACGTCCTGCATGCCAACAAAGAGATCCTGTTGTTCGCAATGATCGAGACCCGCGAGGCGATGCAGAACCTGGACGCGATCCTGTCGGTGCCGGGCCTGGATGGCACCTATGTCGGCCCGACGGATCTGTCGTTGTCGATGGGCAAGCCAGCGACACTTGATCCATCGGACCCGGACGTGTTGGCGGCCATGCTTGAGATCGCCAAAAAAACCAAGGCCGCGGGCAAAATTGCAGGCGCCCACACGGACGGGCCGAAGACCGCGGCAAAACGCTATGCCGATGGCTATCAGTTCTGCACCCTGCTCAACGATGTGCGCGCCCTCGCCAACATCGCCAACGCCTGGGTCCGCGAGACCAAGGGCCTTGCCAAGGGCGAGACCTCCAAGTCGTATTGATTGCACATGGTGTCGGACCCAGTCGGTTTGACATCCTTTCGCCGGAGCTGACGAATGTCACTGCGTATCGCCCTTGGCGGCTTTCTGCATGAAAGCCATTCGTTTGCCCCGCACCCGACAACGTACTCGGATTTTATCAAACCGGCGGGCTTCATGGAGTTGGCGTCCGGGCCTGCTTTACTCGCAGCCATCCCGGGCAAATCGATTCCCTCGGCCGGCGCGTTGGAAGTGGCGAACGCCAACCGGGTGACAGTTGTGCCGCTGACGTGGTGCTTTGCGCAACCGGCGGGTCCGGTACAGGACGAAGCCTTTGAGCGGATTTCGGCGCTCATGTGCGCTGGGCTGTCACAAGCCCTTGATCAAGCTCCGTTGGCCGGCGTGTATCTGGATCTGCATGGGGCAGCTGTCGCCGACAGTTTCCCCGATATGGAGGGTGAACTGCTTCGCCGCGTGCGCGCCATCATTGGTCAAATCCCACTGACTATCAGCGTTGATCCGCATTGCAATTTGACGCGCGCCATGGTCGAGCGGTGCGATGCCATCGTACCGTTCCGAACCTATCCCCACGTTGACATGCCGGCCGCCGGTGCCCGCGCGATGACGTTGCTCTTGGAGCGCATCAAGCGTGGCAAACCGTGGGCCCGGGCCTTTCGCGAGATCGACTTTTTTATCCCGATCACCAGTCAGTGCACCGAGATGGCGCCGATGCAAAGCGTGATGACCCACCGGGCAAATTTGGCTGAGACGCATGGTGCGACAGAACTCGCCTGGTGCTTCGGTTTTCCTTACGCTGATTTTTCTGGCTGCGGCCCCGCCATCGCAACCTATGCCGAGACTCAAGCCCAAGCCGATGCTTGCGCCAACGCGATGCAGGCTCACATTGTGGCCCGCGAGAGCGACTTCAAACTTGATGTCATGCCGGCGGCCGCGGCCGTATCCGAGGCAATCCGCCAGTCCAACTCGGCCAAGCGGCCTGTCGTCATTGCCGATACACAGGATAACCCCGGCGGTGGCGGTCATGGCGACACAACCGGTCTGTTGGGGGAATTGATCAATCAGGGCGCGCAAGGCGTTTGCTTCGGATTGATCAATGACGCCGAGAGCGCGGACGCGTGTCACGCCGCTGGTGTCGGTGCCACCTTGAAGCTGTCACTCGGTGGCAAATCAGACGGCAGACCGCTGGCTGTTTCGGCCAGAGTTTTGCAACTCACCGATGGTAAATTCATTGCAACGGGCCCGATGGCCAAAGGCAATCCGGCGAGCCATGGCCCAACGGCGCTGGTGGAGGTCGCCCCTGGCATCCGCGTGATCGTGGTGTCGAAGAAAGCGCAAGCGTTGGATCAAGCCCTGTTTCGCCACATTGGCGTCGAACCGGCTGACTGCAAAATTATCGTCTTGAAATCATCCGTGCACTTCCGCGCTGATTTTCAGCCAATCGCCGAGGCCGTCATCGTCGGCATCGCACCCGGGCCGGTGACTGCGGATTCAAGCGTGTTCGCGTTCAAGCACCTTCGGCCGGGAATGCGCCTCAAGCCGCGCGCGATCTGAAACGCGCAGCGATTGCAATCCCCCGGGCAATCGCCATGCGGGTCAATGCGCGATAAAAGTGTCTCAGTCCCGGCGGCGCGCGCCGATCTGCGTTGTCATAGGCCTGTCGGGCAAATGGTTCGAGCGCGTGCGCCAATTCGGCATACGCCCAGAACTCCAGGCCACGTTGCCGCCACGGGCGTTGCCACGGTTTGGTGCCGGCAAAGTGCAGGATGCGCGGGGCAGCAGCCGCCCGCCGGAACTCGGCTTGCAAGTGGGGCCGGACGCGCGACGCACAGCGGCGTTTGTTGTCGAACATGTTGTACTCAAGGCCCAGGCGCGCGATGCGTCCCGCAAGAACTTGATTGATCACCGACTGATCGAGATAAGGCAAGCGGCCACTATTTTTTTTGGCTGATTCGAGCAGTTTCTGGCCCAGTCCCGTGGCGCGCAATTGTGCCAGGTCCATCACCAAGAAGCCGGCATTGGTATACCCCTCGCGGGTCGCATCATCGAAGCCGTGGATGGTCTTGAAATAGTCACTCAGCAACATGCGCGACTGCTCGTGACCGATCGTGTTCGTCGGCACGCGGCGCGCAATGGCAAACCAATCTGGTGCGCCGGCCACGACGTTCTGGCCGAGATCCATGGTCATCAAGGGCGCCAGATCGCACAACACCAGCATGTCCATATCGACATAGATCACCCGCTCAATATCCGGCAGCAACTGGCAAAGGTCCAGCCGCCACCACGTCGGCTGCACGGGCTGCGCGGCCGATGAAACCGTCAGCCGGTCGGACATCGCATGCCAGACGATCTCGATCGGCGGGACCTGGAGCTGCATCACACGCGCGAGTTCGGCCGCCTGAAAACCGGCATGGATGGCGTGCAGCGTGACCCGCGAGGCTGGGTCGGCATGGCGGGCAATTGAGGTGGCGAGAACCGGTAGCAAGTCGCTCATCTTCGGGTCAAAACAACACGCCACATGCACGTTAGCCATCTTGGATTCCCTAGTTCGGCAGCGATCGTGGCGGCATCCCCGAATGACTGCCCCCGTTCTCGACACGTGGTTCGACTTGAGGCTCGACGCGCTAGTGTGGCATCGCGCCTTGGTTGATCGGTGTT
>JAYSUN010000308.1:0-13380 GCA_043719045.1 Hyphomicrobiaceae bacterium
CGGTGCGTATGATCGCCGCGGGGATCCGGGCTCTGCCCTTGGAAACGGCAACGCGCGTGTCAGCGTTCGCTTGGCAATTGATCGCGCCGCGGCTGCGCCGTCATCAGCGCGCACTCGACAATCTTGCCATCGCCTACCCCGACATGAGCCAGACCGAGCGTCAGCGCATCGCAGTCGCCATGTGGGGCAATCTTGGGCGCATCATGGCCGAGACAATGCAGATCGATCGTCTGATCAGCGATCCCAGCCGCATCCAAATCGTCAGTCCCGTGTTCCTGCGCTACAAGGACAAACTCGGCCCCGTCGTCGGTGCATCATTGCACATGGGCAATTGGGAGCTCGCGGTCTGGCCATTGACAGTGGCCGGTGCCAAGCCGGCGGCTGTCTATCGCACGGTCAACAATCCCTATGTCGATGCCTATCTGCGAACGCAACGCCGGGATCTGTACCCAGGGGGGCTGTTTGGAAAGGGCACCCTTGAGGACCGGATGAAGGCTGTCCGGCACATGACCGACTATGTCCGCACCGGCGGACGTCTCGGGATCGTCTGTGATCTGCATGATGCCAAGGGCCCAGCGGTGCCTTTTTTTGGCAAGCCGGCGCCGACATCTCCAGCGGCTGCGATGATTGCCCGGCGGACCGGCGCGCGGGTCTGGATGGCACGCTGCTCTCGGGTTGGAACGTCCAGCCGTTTTGAGATCGAGATGAAGGAATTGAAGATCCCCCGCACGGCCAATCAGGGCGCAGATATTTTAGCGGCAACGGCTGCTATGCAGGCGCAGTTTGAGGCTTGGATCCGGGAAACGCCGGAGCAATGGATGTGGTCAAACCGACGTTGGAGTTGAACCAGACGTTGGAGTGGTGAAGTTGAGGGTGCGAGCGTCAAGAGTGAATGAGCGCGCCAATCAATGATCAACTGATCAGCAGAAGTCGGTCGAGGTCGCCTGCAACGGTCCGGGGCGCGCGGTGGATGCAGGGGAGAACCGGGCAGCCTGGATAAGCGATGGCAATCCGCCACAAGTTGCCGATCCCGAACGTGAAGGGCACGGCGCCAGGCAAGGCTGTGTAGTGAAGATCGTAGCAATGTTCGCTGAGATAGGCGACGAAATCACGATCATCCGCGCCGCCATAGGCGGCCAACAGCTGTGCGCGAGTGTCCGCGACTTCGACACGACGGATCGCTGCCTCATTCGCCAGTCCTTCGGAACTGCGCCCGGTGTATGTACAGAGGAATGTATCGGCCCGAACCGGGGCACTATCGATGTGAAACGAGTACACGTCTGTCTGGATCGGAGCCTCGAAGTCAGCCTTTGGATAACCCTTGATGCAGTCGAGATTCGGGGTCAATCCGTGAGCCCGGAGCAAGGCCTGGTCTGCGAGCAGCACCTCGCGGGCCACAATCCCGGCCGGGCTCAAGGCAAGGGCGCGGAGGTCCGTGTCGTCGAGCGTCGTTATTCCGTCTTCCACTTGCAGCTGACCGACGACAGCTTGGAAGTCGCCCGGCAGTTGGCGGGGCCAGCACAGCGCGTTGGTGTCACCGTGAAAGCGCGTGGCCATCAACTCATCGAAGCTGTTGACGATGCGCATGCGTTGACCAGCCCCGAGAGCATGTGATGGGATTTCCGATTGGCAACTCATTTCGGCTTGACCTTGCAGAGACATCGGGCCGGGGACCTTTGTCTGGGCCGCGTCCAGCGTGACAGAACGCCTGATCGGTTGAGAATGAATTTCGTTCCGATAATGGTTATTATGGAAAATATGAGATAAATTATGCTGTGGAATAGCTTTTTAAGTGACAGTCGAAGAGGACATCTCCATCCGCCAAGACGTGGGCGGTGAAGGGTGGACGGGGAGCGTCGGCAAGGCGGGTGATGCCAGACAGGTTCAAGCCGGTCTTGCCCGAGCCGAGGATCATTTGGCCAACCAGAATATGCAGCCGATCGACGGCGCCCGCGTCAATGAAGGCCGACACTGTCCAAGCTCCGCCCTCAATCAGCATCTTGGGCAATCCGCGCATCGCCAGAGCTGCAACCACTTCCATTGGGTCAAACCGCCCACCGGGGGCTGGGAGCCTGATCTCCTCCACACCATCGGCGGTTGGGCCTGGGGTACTTCTGATGATGATGCGGCGCGTCCCGTCAGCACCATTCAACCAACGTCGGTCGGGTGGCATCCGGCCATGAGGATCAATCACGACCCGGGCCGGGTTACGGCCCACGACATGTCGAACAGTCAGCCAGGGGTCGTCGGCGACGACGGTGCCAACGCCTACAATGACGGCGTCAACCGCCGCACGTAGGCAATGCACGTGCTGGAGGGCAGCGGCCTTGTTGATCCAGCGGCTTTCGCCCGACGGCAGAGCAATACGCCCATCCAATGATTGGCCCAATTGTGCCACCACGAACGATCGATCCCTGGGGGCATCAAAAACGGCAGCGATACCCGGCGCCGAGGCCCACTGCGGGCGCACACCCATGCGTCTCTCCGGCACATTAGCCCCTCGGCTGTTCAACAATGAGAGCCGCCAATCGGCGCGCCAACGGCAACACAGCCAGCATGGTCGGGAATGCGATGGCCCAGGACAAGACCCACGATTTCAACCAAAGGCTTGCAAAACCTGCGGCACTGCCGACCGCCAGAAGTGTCGAAATCCCCGAAACGAGGCACGTCATGATGAAGGTCAGGATCAGTGGGATCACGATCGTCCCGGCTGAGGCTTGCAACTTCCGCATCTTGCACGCCGCCCCCTACTTTGGCGCGCGCTTCGCGAGGATGCGCTGCAGGGTTCGGCGATGCATATTGAGGCGGCGGGCGGTTTCTGAGACATTGCGATTGCAGAGTTCATAGACCCGCTGAATGTGCTCCCAGCGCACTCGATCGGCCGACATCGGATTTTCTGGTGGCGGGGCCTTCTCATCGGACGGCGCGAGCAGCGCATCAGTCACTTCATCGGCGTCAGCAGGCTTGGCCAGATAGTCGACCGCGCCGAGTTTGACAGCACTCACGGCGGTCGCAAAGTTACCGTATCCGGTGAGGACGATGGAGCGCGAGTCGGGGCGCAGCTTATTCAACTCAGCGATGACATCAAGACCTGTGCCGTCCTCAAGCCGCAGATCGACACAGGCGAAGGCTGGAGCCTTCTCGCGGATCAACGCCAAACCTTCCGCAACCGAGGCGCCCATGCGGACTTCAAAGCCACGCTGTTCCATCGCGCGGCCCAACCGCTGCAGAAAGGCTTTATCGTCATCGACGATCACGAGTGAGCGGTCTGCCGGCAACTCGTCCGGCTTGAATGACAGATCTTCGGTCACGGTCAGTCTCCTTGTGGCATCGGGCTTATAGCGGAACACAGGGGCTGCGGGGAAGAACAGATTCGGATTTAGGTTTCAGACCGGCGCCGGCACGGCTCACGCCGTGTCTGACTCATGCTGCACCCCAGTCTGGCGCGCACGACACGCGTCCCCATCGTGTGGCACTGCCGCAGGGTTAATGGGGCACTGATCGACCGCACGATCGGTGTCCGCGCGCGGGGGCTGGCAGGGTGGCCGCGCGCCAAGACAAGAGACTGCCTGCCCGCAGCCCCCAAAAGGAAAGAACCATGGTTTCTGCGGGCTGGTATTAGACTGCGACCTGTCTAAAAGCTGGGGCTGCAGCCTGAACAGTTGCATCAACATGGGCTTCGAACTTGGCGAAATTGCCCACAAACATGTCGACCAGTGCCCGGGCCTGCAGATCGTAGGCCGCCTTATCGGCCCAGGTTTCGCGCGGGGTGAGGATTTTGGCATCGACCCCCTCAAGCGACAACGGCACCTGGAAGCCGAACGTGACGTCGATGCGCATCGGCGCGGTCGCAAGTTTGCCAGACAGTGCTGCATCGAGCAACGCGCGGGTGGCTTGAATCGGCATCCGACTGCCGACGCCGGCCTTGCCACCCGTCCAACCCGTGTTGACCAGCCAACAGTTCACATTGTGCTTGGCGATCAGATCGCGCAGCAGATTGCCGTACACTGATGGGTGGCGCGGCATAAAGGGAGCGCCGAAGCACGTCGAGAACGTGGCAGCGACTTCATTGCCTTTCATGCCCTTTTCTGTGCCCGCGACTTTGGCGGTATAGCCTGACAGAAAGTGATACATCGCTTGGCTCGGCGTCAGCTTGGCGATCGGTGGCATCACGCCAAAGGCATCGGCACATAGCATCACGATGTTCTTAGGGTGCGAAGCAGTTCCGGTTTTGGAAGCGTTGGCGATAAATTCAAGCGGATAGCACGACCGCGTATTTTCAGTCAGGCGGCCGTCATTGAAATCCGGCTCGTGGGTGCCGCCTTTCAGAATCACGTTTTCAAGCACTGTGCCGAAGCGATTGGACGCGTCCCAAATCTGCGGCTCGGCGTCCTTCGACAAGCGGATCGTCTTGGCGTAACAGCCACCTTCAAAGTTGAAGATGCCATCCTCCGACCAGCCGTGCTCATCGTCGCCGAGCAAAATCCGTTTAGGGTCGGCCGACAGTGTTGTTTTGCCGGTGCCGGAGAGGCCGAAGAAGACTGCGCTTTCGCCGCCGTTACTGACGTTGGCCGAGCAGTGCATGGGCATGACGCCCTTCTGCGGCAGCATGTAATTCAAGTAGGTAAACACCGATTTCTTGGTTTCACCGGCGTATTCGCTGCCGCCGATCAGCACGATCTTCTTGGTGAAATTGACGGCGATGACGGTATCGGAACCGGGCCGCGAGCCATGGCGCGCCGGGTCGGCCTTAAAGCTTGGAAGATTGACGATGGTGACGTCGGGAGCGAAACCCGCGAGCTGGCTTGCGCCCGGCCGGCGCAACATGTGGCGGATGAACAGGGCGTGCCAAGCAAACTCGGTGAAGATCCGAGCTTTGATCTGCTGCTTGCCATCGGCGCCGCCGAACAGGTCTTGGACGAACAGCTCTTTGTCCTTGGCTGCGGCCAGAAAATCCTTGTACAGAACCTCAAAATTCTCGGGCGACATCGGTTTGTTGTTGTCCCACCAGATCTGGCTCTCGGTGTTGGCGTCACGGACCGTGAACTTATCGCTGGGTGAGCGACCCGTATGAATGCCGGTGGTCATGGTGAGCGCGCCCGTCGAGGCCAGACGGCCCTCACCACGTTTGACAGCCAGCTCAATCAATTCAGCTTCCAAAAGGTTGTTGCGAACGCTTTTGGCGGCTGAAAGCGGAAACATCTCGGTGGTCATGACGTGGGCCGTTTGAACGCGTGGATGGGATCAGGCAAACGTGCGGTCGAATGAAACTCAGGATCGATCAACCGCAGGCCTTGGTTAGTCCAGGTTTGAGAGCGTAAACAATTGACGTTGCGGACCCGTTTATGATGGCAACGGAGTGGCGTATTTTTTACCAACTTATGCCTAGCGACCGCTCCAGATCGAAACAACCCGACTGTTAGTCGCACGATTTAGCCGCGGGATGCAGGAGATTTGCAGAGACTGCGGACCTCCGGTGGACAAGCTGCCCAGATCGATCAGCTGCCTATCCGCCATCAGAGCGGGCAGGAAATTGTGTTGATCCGGCCGAATCCCTCGATCACATGAGCCGACGTGACCGCCATCCGGTAGATCGAGAAATCGGCGAAATCGGCATAAACTGCCGCGCTCGGCTGGTGCGCGAGGAATGCAGCCAATGCTGCCGGATCATCGAGCCTGTGGATTTCGCCCATCAAGCTGACCCGCGCACCAGCCATCGGATCGCCATGTTCGTCGGTCCCATCGAGCAGCAGACTTGCGCGTGGGTCGCGGCTCACATTTTGCGTATGCATAGCCAGGCTCGAAAGCAGTAATAGAGGTCGGCAAAGGTTGTCTGAGGCAACTAAGACCAAAGACGCGAAGGGGGCTGCAGTTGCTGGGAGCAGAGTGGCCAAGGTCGCCTTTCGCGCAGCCCGCAGCAATGCTCTCGCGACCTCGCGCTGCTGCTGCTCACCCACAGCTGTTCTCCACAGTTTTCGCCGCGTCGGTTTCGGATATTGGCATTTTCTGTCCCGAGTGTGCTATTCAGTCCACATTCAGCCCCACCGCTGCACAGTGTCGACGGATCTATGGCGGGGGTATGGTGAACGTATGTTCCCGCGCTAGGGCCGAACACACACTTCAGGTCGGCCAGTTCACGTTGGCCAATTCACGTCGGGATGACCACGCTATGAAAGAGAAAAGCACGATCTGTCTTGTCGACGACGAGCGGAACATTCTGCAATCGCTTGGCATGGCGCTCGAGGCGGAAGGTTTTAAAGTGCGGACTTACGGCGATGGAGCGGCCGCGCTGGAAGGCCTGACAGAGGAGCCCGCGGATCTGGCGGTGCTCGATATCAAGATGCCGCGCATGGACGGGATGGAACTCCTTCGCCGCCCGCGCCAGCAGACCGATATGCCCGTCATCTTTCTGACCTCGAAAGACGAAGAGATCGATCAGCTCTTCGGCCTCAAGATGGGAGCCGATGATTACATCGCCAAGCCATTCTCACAGCGCTTGGTGGTTGAGCGCGTGAAAGCGGTTCTGCGCCGTTTTCAAGCCCGCGACGGCGTGCCGACCCCAGCTGAGCAGGCCCGCATGTTGGAGCGGGGTAAATTGCGGCTCGATCCCGAGCGCCATACCTGCCATTGGGACAACAAGCCGGTCACACTGACGGTCACAGAGTTTCTGATCCTGCAGGCTTTGGCCGCGCGTCCGGGCGTCGTCAAAACGCGCGACTCGCTGATGGATGCCGCCTACGACGACCAAGTCTATGTCGACGATCGCACGATCGACAGCCATATCAAGCGCTTGCGCAAAAAATTCAAGCAGGTCGACGACGATTTTGATGTCATCGAGACGCTCTACGGCGTGGGTTACCGCTTCAAGGAATAAGCCGGGCTTTAAGTGATGCAAGCGCTGCGCGGCAAGTCGCAACCCAGTCGGCATCCAGGGGCGACTGTCGGTGTCGTGTCCCGGAACCAAGTCCGGGTACCCGCGGCAAGGGTGGATACCCGAACCAAAGTCGGGGACATCCGGCCTTTGAACACCTCGCGGGCCAAAAGCTGTCGCAATTGTAGCGTCTCCAGCGACCTGCCAGAGGCAATAGAGGGCCCAACATGGCCTTGCATGAGCATGACGATCGGGGCACTCGGCGGTTGGTAATTCCGCAGCCGCTCGCGCGCGCGCCGGACACCATTCGGGCTTGGGTCCGTCAGGGCGCCAGTGTCGGCAGGCCGTATGTCGTCCAGGCCACCACCTCAGCGTCAAAGCTCTGGCGTCCCGTCGCCGCACGCGCCAAGCAAATCTGGAAAGTTGTATCGCCATGGTTTGAGCGGCAACCGCTTTGGCGGCTGTGTACCAAGTCGATCGGTTGGCGCATTTTGTCAGCCAATCTGGTTGGCTTCACGATTCTGTTCAGTGGTTTGATGCTGCTCAGCCAGGCCAATCGTTGGCTGATCGAGGCCAAGGTCGAAAGTCTGGCCACCCAGGCCCGGACGGTTGCTGCAGCCATCGCGGCTAACGCCCGCGTCGACACGGGTCGCATCGTCTTCGAGCAAGATCGCCTGACCGACGCTGAGACCGGCCGGGGCATCTTTACCGACGACACGTTTGCCGACATGCGGCTCGCGATTGCACCTGAACGAGTCGGCCCGGTCCTGGCGCGCTTGATCCCGTTCGGCGATGTCCGCGCGCGCATTTACGGCCCGGATGGTTTTCTGATCGTCGACTCGAGCCAGCGCTTGCAGCGTGGCCAAATCACCCGACCCGGCATGACCTCGAGCAGCCCGCCCGCAACCGGCCCGCAGTTGCAAGCCGACGAACCGCTGCGCAGTTTCTGGACCCGGCTGCTGGCATTTTTCACCCGTAGCGACTTGCCGGTCTATCGCGACATTGGCGCGGAGCGTGGCACCAACTACCCGGAGGTGGCCGGCGCACTTGAGGGACGCACAACGCGCATGATTCTGCTTACCAATGACGGCGAACAGATCGTGGCAGTTGCAGCTCCGATCACCAAACTGGAAGGCATCCGTGGCGCCATTCTGCTGTCGTCGCGTCCGGGTGATTTGGATGAAATTCTCTGGCGTCAGCGCCGGGCGATGCTCGTGCTCTCAATGTTGGCACTGCTGGCCACTCTGTTCGCGTCCTGGGTTTTACGGCAGACCATCGCGGGGCCGATGAAACGTCTGTCGGATGCAGCCGAGCACGTCAGCCGCAGCATCAACGCCCAAGCGGAGCTGCCGGATTTCCCGGGGCGGCGCGACGAAGTGGGTGCGATGGCGACCGCCTTCAAAGAGATGACTGCCTCGCTGTATCGGCGGATCGAGGCCAGTGACCGGTTCGCACAAGACGTAGCGCATGAGCTGAAAAACCCGGTGGCAGCGGCCCGCTCAACCGCTGAATCCCTTGTCTATGCCAAAACTGACGAACAACGCGCCGAACTCGTCCGCCAGATCAGCGGTGAGATGAAGCGCCTCAATCGATTGATCACCGACGTGGCCAAGGCGTCGCGCCTGGATGCAGAGTTGGCGCTTCAGGAAACAGAGCCGCTGGATCTCAGTTTGCTGGCTTCAGGCGTCGCTCGGGTGCTCGGCGATATCCATTCCAGCAACGATCGTCACGTCAGTGTCGATACCGCACCTGCAGCACCAGATGCCTATGTCGTCGTCGGCCATGAAGGTCGCATTGGCCAGGTGCTGACCAACCTGATCGACAATGCCGTCTCCTTCTCGGCCCCAGGCGGCTCCGTGCGGGTCCATATCAAGCGCGTTGGCCGCGATGTCGTGGTCACCGTCGACGACGATGGCCCCGGTATCCCTGAGGACAGGTTAGAGCACGTTTTCAGGCGATTTTATTCCGATCGGCCGCAATCGGACCGCACCCAAGGCAAGAACTCCGGCCTCGGCCTGTCGATCTCCAGGGAGATCATCGTGGCGCATGGCGGGCAGATCTGGGCGGAGAACCGGACGGCGGCCGCGGGCGTAGCAGTTGGCGTGGGCGAAACTCCGGAGCTCGCGGAACGGCGCATCCCCGGCGTCGCTGGCGCGCGCTTCACCATAAGCATGCCCGCGATGCCGTTGTCGGTGCGCAAAAACTAAAACTTGAAACACGGGACACGACTCTCATGACAGTCGAGACATCTGTCGGAACATCTGCCAGCGCCCTACCTGCCGATGCCTCGCGCAAGCCACTGACGCCCGAGGCCCAGCGCGCATTGGCGGAAGCGGAGGCACGGCGTGCTCATCGCGACGTCGAAGCCCAAGCGCGGCCCGTCGAGCATGGTGGCCAGAAAGGCCCTGATCCCGCCCGCTACGGCGACTGGGAAAAGGCTGGCATCGTATCGGATTTTTGAAGTTGCTGCGGCCGTGCATCAGCGCACGAGAGCCGCCTCGCGCCATTGTTCGGCTGCGCGCTGGGCGGCTTGGCGCTCAACCGGCTTGAGTTTTTTCAGCGTCTCATCAAGTCCCGGATCGTCGACACCGTACTCTTGAGCGATAAAGTGCCACTTTGCAGCTTCTACCAGATCCGGTGCCACACCCGCTCCATTGGCGTAGCAACGAGCCAACCGATTCTGGGCAATCGGATTGCCTTTGTCAGCCGCCAGCCTGAAGAATTGCGCGCCCCGCACTTGGCTGGCCAACAAACCTTTTCCTTGGAACAACCAGACACCCATTTCGACCTCCGCATCGGTGTGGCCTTGGAGTGCCGCTTTTTCCAGCCACGTCGCGGCTTCATAGGCATTGGCCGGGACGCCAATCCCCGCCAGATAGAGTGCTGCCAGATCGAATTGAGCCGCCGCAACGCCCTGTTCGGCGGCGTAGCGCAAGTGCAGTGCAGCCCGATCCGGGTTCTCAGGCTTGCCATCGCCTTTCAGATACAGGAGTGACAAGTTGTAGTTGGCGAGGGCATGACCTTTCTGGGCCGCCGCATCAAACAACTGCGCCGCGCCCTGGCGGTTCTTCTGGATGCCCTCGCCTTCGGCCAACATGACGGCAAAGGCAAACGTGCCCTCGAGATCACCCAGTTCAGCTGCGCGTCGATACCACTTCGCGGCCACAACAGGATCGGCTTTGACGCCAAGTCCTTCCTGGTACAAGCGGCCGATCAAGGTTGCGGCCTGAGGCTCGCCGGCGTCAGCGCCCCTGGTCGCGAGTTCGAGGGCCGTCAGGTAGCGGCCCTGGTCGAAGGCATCATACGCCGGGTCAGTGCCGACGGCAGTCTTCGGCACAGTCGTCGTGGCAAGTGCACCGCTCCCGCGCACGACATCCGTTGCAGCAGGTTTGAAGGTTGAGTTCGGGTCGGTTGCGACCGCTGGCGGCAGAATGCGCGTGTCATTCTGTGGACCCAGGCTTGGCGCAGGACCAAGGGTCGGCTTCAGATCCTTGCGGGCCGCATTGTTCTTCAGCAGTTTGGCTTCGCCCGGTCGCTGGTTGGGTGCGACCATGACGCCCGACGACCACGAACTTGTGTCCTGCGCGAAGGCCGGGGACGCAGCCAGCATGGCCCCCAATGCCACGCCCATCAAGCGACCTGACTTAGGTTGCATCGACCGCTCCCAGGCTGGCGTGAACGGCTCGGACGTGAGCCACAACGGCGGCCGTTGTCTGGCCTATCGGCAGTGCAATGGCGACGAAATCGGCACCGGTTGCTGCGGCATCGGCGGTCGCTTCAGAGCCGGTCAGGTCGAAGGCCACACACGGGACCTCGAACACCACCGACCACCATGCCACTAACTCAGCCGGCGTCGCCGGACCCGCCACCTCATCCTCAGGCGTTGCAGTATCGACCACCGCATTGCCAAAGCCAATGTAGTCAGCGCCCGCCTCACCAAGTTCCATGGCGTAGTGGCGTGAGCCACCGGCATCGACGCCGATACTGACGGCAGCGCCAAGCCGGGCTCGCGCCGACTGATACCTTTCCAGACAGTCATTGCCAGCTTTCAGATGCACACCATCGGCCCGCAGCGTCCGCGCCAAGTCCACATCATCGGCCAGGAGTGCTGCAATGTTGTGTGTCTGAACCAGAGCCACCAGCGGCCTGGCTAAAGCCACTGTCAAAGCCTGACCAGGCACGGGCGCAATCAGCACCGACGCAACCGGCACCACCGCCAGGACTGCGGTGAGTTTGTCCAGCGCAGCCGGACCCGCGTCCACAATCAGATAGATCCGGCACGGAACTGCCTGAACCGTCATGCCTTGTCCCCCGAAGCCTCGCACAGGGCTTGCCAAGTCGGCTCCAACGCCGCCCACACGATGCGGGTCATGCCAGCGTCCGAGCGGGTTTGTCTATCGCACATTATGCGGTTAACCGGAGACCACTTAACCGGAGCCTGCTCTATCCCCACGGAATGGGGCAAAAGAGCGGCCCGGCGCCAGTCCGGAAACTGCGTCTGAGAACTGAGCCTGGTCACTCCGGCAGTTGCCGTGACAATTGCCGTGTTGACGCTCGTGACCGCCATCCGTAGGCAATGGCGCACCACGGGGTGAAATATCATGCGACGGCGGTTTTTTCTCATTTTCAATACAACGGCTGGGACATCCCGCAAGGCGGTCGTGGCGGATATCGCGGCCAGACTGATCGCGGCTGGAGGCAGCGTTGACGCTTCGCTGGCGACAACGGCTGCCGAGGCGCGTGCGGAAGCGGCGACTGCGGCTCGCTCCGGGTTGTATGACGCCCTTGTTGTCTGTGGTGGCGACGGCACGATCCGACAGGCCGCCGCAGCTGTTGCCGGGACTGAATGCCCGCTGGGGGCAGTCATGCTGGGCACAGGCAACGTCCTGGCTCATGAACTAGGCCTGCCCCGCAAACCACCTGGGATCGCCGGCATGCTCCTGCATGGACCGACGAGCCCGATCGCGCTTGGCCTCGCCAATGGCGAGCCGTTCCTGCTGATGGCAGGTGTCGGCTTTGATGGCCGCATCATCGGGCATTTGGACCAAGGCTGGAAACAGAAGATCGCCAAAGCGGCGTTTGTCCCCGCGACGCTCAAGACGCTGGTCACGCCGATTGATTGCTTGACCGTCGATGTCGATGGACAGGTGCACGAGAACATCGCTTGGGCCATCATCACCAGCGCCGGTCGTTATGGTGGTGCTTTCCAGATCAGCCGGCGCACATCGCTGCGCCAACCCGGGCTCGTCGCGTATCTGTTCACTGCGCGCAGCCGGTTGGATCTGATCCGCCACGCCAGCAATCTGGCACGCGGGCGGCTCGATGCCGTTTCCCAGCAGGACAGCGGCGGCGTCATCGTCAAGGCGTGTGAGCACGTCCAGGTGACAGCAGCGACGCCGGTTCCGGTTCAGATTGACGGCGACGACTTCGGCACCACACCATTGCACGTCAGCGCGTCCGGCGGCGGGCACGTCCACTTTATCGTCCCGTCCTGACCGAGGGTTCACGGCGACGTCGACCAACGCCTGCGGACGTGGCGACCTCGTGCCCCGGCAAAGGGCGAGGCAAGCGTCGTTACGACATGCGGGTCGGGGGTTGCAAAGACGTGGCGAGGGCTGAGAGACCGTGCTCGAACTTCATCAGCGACTGCAAAACGGCGCCCCAATGATCGTCGGAGTATTCGGCGCGAGCGAGTTCGGAGCGGTGCAGCACCAGAATGCGGTGTTTTGAGACCCGAGCGCCGTCGAGGCGACCGGCGCCACGGTCGGCTTCCAATTCGGCTTCCATTTTGTTGATCAGATTGTCGTAGGCAGCACCCGGCAACATCACCATGACGACTGCCATTTCCTTCAGTTTGCTGGCGAAATCATTCACGGCGGTGGCAGCACCGGGGGCGGTCATCATGGCAGCAGGGAAACGCGCTTTGGCATCGTCAATGGAACTCTCGATGCTTTGGCGGGCATTGTTCAGCGGGCGGCGCAGACCGGCGTCATCGTGGCGCAAGACCAAGTCCAACGCGCGCCACAAGGTTTGCACATCAATCGCGCCGGAATGGCGGATGAGATATTCAATCGTGCCGGATTGCTGGCCCATCTCGCGAGCGAAATGTTCGATCAGCTCTTTATCGAAGTCACTGTTCCCGATGAAGGGCTCAACTGTCTGTGGTTCGTGAGACCGAGGCTCCTGAGCATGGGTACGAGCCGGGTTGAAGGCCGACGGCATTGGCGCAAAATCATCCCCATTCTGCCCACGTGGCTGCTGATATGGCCGCCCATACGGATCTTGTGGCGCCGGCGGCAACATCGGGCGCGCTGGATTTGGCGAGGCGAGGGCTGGATTGGCCGGACTGAGCGAACCGCCCTCGCGGATCGACGAGGCGATCTGGTTGGCGGCGCTTGACGTCGACAGCAGCATGCGCGCGCGCAGGCGGGTCAGGGTTTTGACGAAATCGGTGTGCAGGACGTAGCGGTCATCGAGGGGCTTCTTGTCCTGACTGTTGATCGCCTGCA
>JAYSUN010000309.1:0-13366 GCA_043719045.1 Hyphomicrobiaceae bacterium
TGTCTACATGGGCGACATGCCTTTCATGACCTTGAACGGCACCTTCGTCGTCAACGGGACCGAGCGCGTTATCGTCTCGCAGATGCACCGTTCGCCGGGCGTCTTCTTCGACCATGACCGCGGCAAAACCCACTCGTCGGGCAAGCTTTTGTTTGCAGCCCGCATCATCCCGTATCGCGGCTCGTGGCTCGACTTCGAGTTCGATGCCAAGGATATCGTTTACGTCCGCATCGACCGCCGCCGCAAGCTGCCAGTGACGACCATGCTATATGCGCTCGGCCTCGATGACGAAGAGATCTTGTCGACGTTCTATCAGTCGATTCATGTCAAGGAATCGAAAAAAGGCTGGCGCATTCCGTACCAGGCCGACAAGTTCCGCGGCACCACACCGACGGTCGATGTGGTGGATGCCAAGTCGGGCGAAGTTGTCGCTAAGGCGGGCGAAAAGATCAACGCGCGGCGCGCTCGTGATATCGGTGACAAGGGAACCAAGGAGATCCTGATCTCGTCTGAGGAACTCCACGGACGCTACCTGGCTCAAGACATCGTCAATATGGCCAATGGCCAGATATACGCTGAAGCCGGCGAGGAGATCGATGCCAAAGTTCTAGCTGTTTTGCACGAAGCCGGTGTCAAAGACATTCCGATCCTCGACATTGACCACATGCAAATCGGCGCGTTCATTCGCAACACGCTCAATATCGACAAGAATGCCAACCAGCTTGAAGCGTTGATGGACATATACCGGGTTATGCGCCCGGGCGAGCCCCCAACCGTCGACAACGCTACCGCCATGTTCAACTCACTGTTTTTCGACAGCGAGCGTTATGATCTCTCGGCCGTTGGCCGTGTAAAAATGAACATGCGCTTGGATCTCAAAGCCGAAGACACCGTCCGCATCCTGCGCAAAGAGGATGTGTTGGCAGTCGTCAAAACGCTGGTCGATCTGCGCGATGGCCGCGGTGAGATCGACGACATCGACCATCTCGGCAACCGTCGAGTCCGCTCGGTTGGTGAGTTGATGGAAAATCAATATCGCGTCGGTTTGCTCCGCATGGAGCGCGCCATCAAAGAGCGCATGAGTTCGGTTGATATCGACACGGTGATGCCGCAAGACTTGATCAACGCCAAGCCGGCGGCGGCAGCCGTGCGCGAATTCTTCGGCTCGTCGCAGCTCAGCCAGTTCATGGATCAGACCAACCCGCTTTCGGAAATCACCCACAAGCGCCGTCTCTCAGCGCTCGGGCCGGGCGGGTTGACACGTGAACGCGCCGGTTTCGAAGTCCGCGACGTGCACCCGACCCACTACGGCCGCATCTGCCCGATTGAAACACCGGAAGGTCCGAACATCGGTTTGATCAACTCGCTCGCGACGTTCGCGCGGGTTAACAAATATGGCTTCATCGAAAGCCCATACCGCAAGGTCGTCAACAGCAAGCTCACGGATGAGGTTGTCTACCTCTCGGCCATGGAAGAAATGCGCCACTACGTCGCCCAGGCCAACGCCGAAATCGACGACAAGGGGCGCTTGATCGGTGATCAGTGCGTGGTCCGCTACCAGGGCGACGTGATGCCGATGCCGCCAGAAAAGGTGGACTACATCGACGTTTCGCCGAAGCAGTTGGTCTCCGTCGCTGCAGCCCTCATTCCATTCCTCGAAAATGATGACGCCAACCGCGCCTTGATGGGCTCGAACATGCAGCGTCAGGCCGTGCCGCTGGTGAAGGCGGAAGCCCCGCTGGTCGGCACCGGCATGGAAGAGATCGTCGCCCGCGACTCGGGCGCTGCCATTGCCGCGCGCCGCACGGGCGTCGTCGATCAGGTCGATGCCACGCGTATCGTCATCCGCGCCACCGAGGAGGACGATCCGTCCAAGCCGGGAGTTGACATTTATCGCCTGCGGAAGTTCCAGCGCTCGAACCAGAACACCTGCATCAATCAGCGTCCGCTGGTGAACGTTGGTGATACGGTCAAAGTTGGCGATACCATCGCCGACGGTCCGTCAACGGATCTGGGTGATCTCGCCCTCGGCAAGAACGTGCTGGTCGCATTCATGCCGTGGATGGGTTACAATTTCGAGGACTCGATCCTGATGTCCGAACGCGTCACGTCGGAAGACGTGTTCACCTCGATCCACATCGAGGAGTTCGAGGTCATGGCCCGTGACACCAAGTTGGGGCCCGAGGAAATCACGCGCGATATCCCCAACGTCTCGGAAGAGGCGCTGAAAAATCTCGACGAAGCCGGCATCGTCTATATCGGAGCGGAAGTGGCGCCGGGTGATATCCTGGTCGGCAAGATCACACCGAAGGGCGAAAGCCCGATGACGCCGGAAGAGAAACTCCTGCGTGCCATCTTCGGTGAGAAGGCATCGGATGTCCGCGATACGTCGATGCGTCTGCCGCCGGGTGTATCCGGCACCATCGTCGAAGTCCGCGTCTTCAACCGTCACGGCGTCGACAAGGACGAGCGCGCTACGGCCATCGAGCGTGAGGAAATCGAGCGCCTTGCCAAGGACCGTGACGACGAACTGCAGATCCTCGAGCGCAACGTCTATGCGCGTCTCAAGGACGCGCTGATGGGTCAGGAAGTCTCCAAGGGACCGAAAGGCGCCCGCAAAGGCACCAGCATCGATGAAGCCATCCTCGCCGACATTCCGCGCAGCCAATGGTGGGAGATTGGCCTCAAAGAAGAGCCAGCGATGGCCGGTGTCGAAGCGATCCAGAAACAATTCGAGGACGCCAAGAAGGGCCTTGAACGTCGCTTCGTTGACAAAGTCGACAAGCTGCAACGCGGCGACGAGTTGCTGCCTGGCGTGATGAAGATGGTTAAAGTCTTCGTCGCTGTGAAACGCAAGATCCAGCCGGGCGACAAGATGGCCGGACGCCATGGCAACAAGGGCGTGGTGTCGATGATTGTGCCGCGAGAGGACATGCCGTTCCTCGAAGATGGCACGCCGGTTGATGTCGTGCTCAATCCGTTGGGCGTGCCGAGCCGCATGAACGTCGGCCAGATTTTGGAAACTCACCTTGGCTGGGCCTGTCGTGGGCTGGGGCGCATTATTGACGAGGCACTCGACAAATGGCACGCTGAGAACGATGCGAAACCCCTGCGCAGTGCCATCGAGAGTATCTATGGCAAAGCTAACCCGGTCTCCAAGCTCAAGGATGACCAACTGGTCGCACTTGGCTCCAAGATCACGCGCGGCGTGCCGATCGCCACTCCAGTGTTCGATGGCGCACGTGAAGCCGACATCGTCGACATGTTGAAACTCGCGGGCTTCGATGCCTCGGGTCAGGTGGCGTTACACGACGGTCGCACGGGTGAGCCATTCGATCGCAAGGTCACGGTGGGATATAAGTACATCCTGAAACTCCACCACTTGGTCGACGACAAGATCCACGCCCGCTCGATTGGACCGTACTCACTGGTCACCCAGCAACCCCTAGGCGGCAAGGCTCAGTTCGGTGGTCAGCGGTTTGGAGAAATGGAGGTCTGGGCCCTCGAAGCTTATGGCGCCGCCTACACTCTGCAAGAAATGCTCACGGTCAAGTCGGACGACGTGGCCGGCCGGACCAAGGTTTACGAGAGTATCGTGCGTGGTGACGACGCCTTCGAAGCCGGTATACCCGAGAGCTTCAACGTCTTGGTCAAGGAGATGCGTGCCCTCGGCCTCAATGTCGACCTCGTCAACTCAGAGGCTATCCAGCCACCTGAGCCACCGACACCGATCGAGCGCCCGGCCCTGCCGCCGGCACAAGCTGCTGAGTAAGAACCGTTGGTGTCCGCCCCTTCAAGGTCGGACGCCAACACGGACGCTAGCCTTACGGAACTGCCCCGGCGCCCGCTGTGTTGCCCCCACAGTGTGTCGCGCGCCAACAGGAGAGAATCAATGAACGAGATCACCAATCTGTTCAAACAACAGCAGGTCATCGCGCCTGCGTTCGATCGCATTAAGATCACCATTGCGAGCCCTGACGATATCTCATCGTGGTCGTTCGGTGAGATCAAGAAGCCTGAGACCATCAACTACCGCACCTTTAAACCGGAACGGGACGGCCTTTTCTGCGCGCGTATTTTCGGCCCGATCAAGGACTACGAGTGCTTGTGCGGCAAATACAAGCGCATGAAGTACAAGGGCCTGATCTGTGAAAAGTGCGGCGTTGAAGTTACGTTGGCCAAAGTTCGCCGCGAGCGCATGGGCCACATCGATCTGGCAGCCCCGGTTGCCCACATCTGGTTCTTGAAGTCACTGCCAAGCCGGATCGGTCTGTTGCTGGACATGACGCTCAAAGATCTTGAGCGCGTGCTGTATTTTGAGAATTACATCGTTCTGGAACCTGGCGTTACAACGTTCAAGGAACGCCAGCTGTTGACTGAAGAACAGTTCAACTCAGCCGTCGAAGAGTTCGGCCAGGACAGCTTCACCGCCGGCATTGGTGCGGAAGCGATCCGTGAACTCATGAAGTCAATGGACTTGGCCAAGATCGCGGTTGATCTGCGTCAGGAAATCGCTGAGTCGACCACCGAGTTGAAGCCAAAGAAACTTGGCAAGCGCTTGAAGGTCATTGAAGCCTTCATCGAGTCCGGTAACAAGCCGGAGTGGATGATCCTCACAGTTGTCCCAGTGATCCCGCCCGAACTGCGGCCTCTCGTTCCCCTGGACGGCGGCCGCTTTGCAACCTCGGACTTGAATGATCTCTATCGCCGCGTGATCAACCGCAACAATCGTCTCAAGCGGCTGATGGAACTGCGCGCACCTGATATCATCATCCGTAACGAAAAACGGATGTTGCAGGAGTCGGTTGACGCCCTGTTCGACAACGGTCGTCGCGGCCGTGTTATTACGGGCGCTAACAAGCGTCCGTTGAAGTCGCTCGCCGACATGCTCAAGGGCAAGCAAGGTCGCTTCCGTCAAAACTTGCTCGGCAAGCGCGTTGACTACTCTGGCCGTTCGGTCATCGTGGTCGGCCCAGAGCTGAAACTGCACCAATGCGGTCTGCCGAAAAAGATGGCGCTCGAGCTGTTCAAGCCGTTCATCTACGCGCGCCTGCAGGTGCTCGGCCAGGCGGCCACCGTCAAGCAAGCCAAAAAGCTCGTCGAGAAGGAAAAGCCGGAAGTCTGGGATGTCCTTGATGAGGTGATCCGCGAACACCCGGTATTGCTCAACCGTGCACCGACACTGCACCGCTTGGGCATTCAGGCGTTCGAGCCGATCCTGATTGAAGGTAAGGCGATCCAGCTGCATCCGCTGGTGTGTGCGGCGTTCAACGCTGACTTCGATGGCGACCAGATGGCGGTGCACGTACCGCTGTCACTGGAAAGCCAGTTGGAAGCGCGCGTCCTGATGATGTCGACCAACAACATTCTGCACCCTGCATCCGGTCAGCCCGTGATCGTGCCGTCGCAGGACATTGTCCTCGGCCTCTACTATCTATCGATCCAACGCGACAAAGAGCCGGGTGAAGGCACGTTGCTTGGCAACATGTCTCAGTTGGAACACGCGTTGGCATCCGGCGCCGTCACTTTGCACGCCAAGATCAAGGCACGCCTGACATTCACGGATGATGCCGGCAAAGAATACACGAAGGTCTACGACACAACCCCGGGCCGCATTCTGCTCGGTGAAGTCTTGCCGAAGCGCCCAGGGGTCAAGTTCGATCTCGTCAACCAGCTGCTGACCAAGAAGAACATCTCAGGGCTGATCGACGCCGTCTACCGCAACTGCGGTCAGAAGGACACGGTCATCTTCTGTGATCGCATCATGGCGCTTGGTTTCTATCACGCCTTTAAGGCCGGCATTTCGTTCGGCAAGGACGACATGCTCATCCCGGATACCAAACCGAAGATCGTCGAGGAAACCAACGTGCTCGTGCGCGAGTTCGAGCAGCAGTTCAACGACGGCCTGATCACCCAGCTTGAAAAGTACAACAAGGTGGTGGACGCGTGGTCGCGCTGCACGGATCGCATCACCAAGGAAATGATGGATCGCATTTCCGAAATCAAAGTCGACAAGTCGACCGGCCGCGCCAAGCCAATCAACTCGGTTTACATGATGGCGCACTCGGGTGCCCGCGGCTCTGAAAAGCAGATGCGCCAGCTCGGTGCCATGCGCGGCCTGATGACCAAACCTTCGGGCGAAATCATCGAGACACCGATCATCTCGAACTTCAAAGAAGGCTTGTCGGTTCTGGAATATTTCAACTCGACCCATGGCGCTCGTAAGGGTCTGGCCGATACTGCGTTGAAGACCGCGAACTCCGGTTATTTGACGCGCCGCCTGGTTGACGTTTCGCAGGACGCCATCATCCTGGAAGATGATTGCGGTACCGACGCGGGCATCAACGTCCAGGCCGTAGTTGACGCCGGAACCATCATTGTCTCGCTGGCCGCGCGCGTTCTCGGACGCACGGCACAGGAAGACATTGCCGACAGCGTGACCAAACACGTCATCGTCAAGCGCGGTACGCTGATCGAAGAGAAGCACGTCGATCAGATCGAAAAGGCGCAACTACAGGAAATCCGCATTCGCTCGGTGCTGACCTGCGAAACAACCAATGGCGTTTGTGCCAAATGCTACGGTCGTGATCTTGCACGCGGTACGCCAGTCAACATCGGTGAAGCGGTCGGCGTCATTGCCGCCCAGTCCATCGGTGAACCGGGCACGCAATTGACGATGCGTACCTTCCACATCGGCGGCGTGGCGTCGTCGGTCGACCAGTCGTTCATCGAGAGCAACTTCAACGGCACTGTCAAGATCCGCAACCGGCACGTCGTCCGCAACAGCGCCGGCCATTTGATCGCGATGGCGCGCAACTCCGCCGTCATCGTCGTTGATGCCAGCGGCAAGGAACTTGCGGTCCAGAAGGTCAACTTCGGCGCCCGTCTGCACGTCGATGAAGGCGATACCGTCAAGCGCGGCACCCGTCTGGCACAGTGGGATCCACACACACGTCCAGTGTTGTCGGAAGCCGATGGCGTGGTCGAAGCCGAGGATCTCGTCGACGGTCTGTCGGTGAAAGAAGTCACCGACGAAGTGAAGGGCACCACCAGTCGCGTCATCATCGACTGGCGCGCCTCGCCACGTGGCTCAGACTTGAAGCCAGCATTGCTGATCAAGGATGCCAAAGGCGGTAAGACCATCAAGGTCGCCCGCGGCGTCGATGCACGCTATCTGTTGCCGGTCGAAGCCATTCTCTCGGTCGAGCCTGGAACCAAGGTGAAAGCTGGCGATACGATCGCGCGGATGCCAATGACAAGTGCCCGCTCGGCCGACATCACTGGTGGTCTGCCGCGCGTTGCCGAACTCTTCGAAGCCCGCCGTCCGAAGGATCACGCGATCCTGGCGGAAGTGTCTGGCACCGTCGAATTCGGTAAAGACTACAAGAACAAGCAGAAGATCATCATCAAGCCTGACAACGAGGCGGAGGAGCCGGTCGAGCACCTCATCCCACGTGGCAAAGGCTTGGCGGTGCAGCATGGCGATCGCATCGAAAAGGGCGATTTCATTCTGGACGGAAACCCGGCACCGCACGACATCCTGGCCATCAAGGGTGTCGAGGAATTGGCGAACTTCCTGATCAATGAAATTCAGGACGTTTACCGCCTGCAAGGCGTGACGATCAACGACAAGCACATTGAGGTCATCGTTCGGATGATGCTGCAGAAGGTCGAAATCGTCGATCCCGGCGATACCGGCCTGCTGAAGATGGAGCAACTCGACAAGATCGAATTGATGGAGCTGAATGCGGCCACCGAGAAGCAAGGCAAACGTCCAGCGACCTTTACGCCGGTATTGCTCGGTATCTCGAAGGCTTCGCTGCAGACCCGCTCGTTCATCTCGGCGGCTTCGTTCCAGGAAACCACGCGCGTCCTCACGGAAGCCGCGGTCAACGGTAAGAGCGATACGCTCGAGGGCCTCAAGGAAAACGTCATCGTCGGCCGTCTCATTCCGGCCGGCACTGGCAACATGCTGCGTGAGCTGCGCCGCGTCGCGGCTAAACGTGACGAGCAGATCACGCAGATTAAAGCTGCTGACGGCATTGAGAAACCGGCTGCCAATGCTGCCGATGCGGCTCGTCGTCGTCGTCCACGCACCGAAGAAGCCGCTGAGTGATCAGCGGTTGACGTCCAAAGCAGTTGGCCCCGGCAAGATCTCGTCGGGGCCTTTTTTTTGCTCGATCATCAGGTAGCTGCAAAGTCGGGACTCCAATACGGCCGCGCTACCCTGTGTGTCAGCGCGCGAGGGCTGGCGCACCAAAAGAAAACCGCCCAAGCGGGTGCTCGGGCGGTTGAATTAACTTTGTGGCTGCCGATTGTTCGGGACAACCAGCGCTTTGGTTCAGCGGCGGCGCTCTGGCGGACCGTTGCCCGTGCCAATGTTGGACGAAGGCTCAGTTGGCGTCGAGCTCTCCATGCCGCGCAGGTAGGCCTCTTCCGAAATCGCATCGACCGCATTATCGGCTGACGGATCGTCGCGGCCCAGCATCGGCCGGCGGTCCTGAGCAACCATAGGCGTCGCGGCTGCTTCGGGTTCGTCAACTTCGACATTCTTCTGGATCGAGTGGATGAGACCTTCCTTGAGGTCATCCGGCGGAATGGTTGTCGCCGCAATCTCGCGCAGCGCGATGACCGGGTTTTTGTCGTTTTCGGAGTCGACGGTGATTTGCGAGCCGTTGGCAATGCCGCGAGCCCGATGGGCTGCCAGCAAGACTAATTCGAAGCGATTTGGGACCTTGTCGACGCAATCTTCGACTGTGACGCGCGCCATGGTTCACTCCTTGGTTGCAGCAGAGATGTTGTTTTATCGTGCCTGTCGCCTAGTTTTCGATCGTCACCTGCCGTTTGCGGTGTCACGCCCGCGACAGTCACAATTCCAAACACGATAGCGCCCCGTACAAAGCCATAGCCCTGCGCGATGCGTTTTGACGCTTGTGCCACAAGCGTCACAGAGGTGCAAGACACAGAGTATCGATTAAAACCCGTATCAAGCAGAGACAAGTCAGCCGCGTTTCACGTCTTGGATGAGCCGCTCGAGCGTTTGCAGAAACTGCGATCGATCCGCTTTGGTAAACCCAGCATTGTACGTCTGTGCAACATTGGCCTCGCGCAAACCCTGCATCAAATTTCGTGTCGCCAGCACCATGCCGATGTTGGCCTCAGTAAAGGGTTTGCCTGTATTGCTTGTCACGCGCGCGCCAGCTTTCACGCACCGCGCTGCGAGCGGAATGTCTGCAGTCACCACTATGCTCTGTCTGTTGACCCGCTCGGCGATCCAATTGTCGGCGACATCCGGACCGTCCGGCACCACCACACGCTTGACGATGGATGCTTCTGGAAGACGCATGAATGCGTTTGAGACGAAATGAATGGTCAGGCCATGACGCAAAGCCACCCGGACCGCTTCGTCCTTCACCGGACAGGCATCAGCATCGACAAAGATCTCGATCATGCGGACAGTCACTCCCTCACAGAGCGGCGATGATACCGCCAAAGCGAACCGTCGCCCAGTTTGAGTTGAGGGCTGTCTGAGTTGAAGATTGAGGTTCTCGAGCATGGTAGATTTTGATCGAATCCCGATCACGATCTAGGCGACGGGGAAGTGGACGCATCGCGCGACGCGTCCGACTAATTTGCAGGTGCCTTAGGTCACTGCCCGAGCATGCGGGTTTTCCACCAACCACGACGGGCCGGACGCGCCGGGGCGTCAGACACAATCTCGGGCTCGGTCGCAATCGGTCGAGCGGCAGGCGGCGCGAGCGGCTCAGTGATCGCCGCAACGAGTTGTGGCGTGGCTGCCGCTTCTGCCATCAGCACGGTTTTTTCTGGCTTGGTCATCGCAAGCTCGGCCTGTGGCAGTTCTGGTGCGGCCCCAGATGGAACAGATTTTGGTTCGCGGTGTGCGGATGCCGCGGGCGCCGGTTGTTGCACTGCTGCAATCTCCTCGTCAGGAGCACCGTCACGATCAGTCACATCGGCTTGGGTATCGGCATGATCGACCGTTCCGTCGCTACCAGCGTCGTCACGGCCTCCTTTGCGGCCACCGCGACGTCCGCGCCGGCGGCGGCGGCGGCCATCACCCTTGTCATCGTCGCCGTCGGCACGTGGTGCGTTGTCCGCCTGTGCTACGATACCATCACCGTTTGGTAACTCAGGCGCGTCGTCGACACGTGCCCCATGCGCTATTCCGGCGGCACCGTTTTCGTCTCCTTGATGGTGGGCCGGATGATCAAAGTCAGTGTCGGCGAAGTTTCCCCCCGAGGCGTCGCGTGAGACAGCGTGTTCGTCGTTGTCTGCATGTTGAGTATCGACCGACGGATTGCCTGCGTTGACGCCGTGTCTGGGTTGACGCTGGCCATCGCGATCTCCACCACGTTCGTCCTCACGACCGCGGCCCCGGCCGCGGCGGCGGCGTTTGCGTTTACTATCGGCATCGCCGCCGCGATCACCACTCCGACCGGTGCCATGATCGTTGCCGCGCTCACTCCCACGCTCATTGCGGTTGTCGTCGGCACGATGATCGCGATCATCATCGATGGCTTCATCGGTGTCGATTGATTCGATATCGGTCTCGATCACGGGCGATGACGGACGTGGATCATCGGCCTCGTCGAATGTCTCCATGGCGTCGTCGCCACTGAAGCCCGAGTTCATCGTTACGGCTGCACGTTCCGGCTGGCGGCGTGGGGGCAATGGCGCCGCCGAGCGTTCGACCGCGAAGTTTGCGCCGTGCATCTTGTCGCTCGACAGAACAGCAACAGCGATACCATAGCGGCGCTCCATCTCAGCAATGAACGGACGCTTGTGATTGAGGATATAAAGCGCAACTTCAGCATTGGCCATGACATTGACGGACGAGCGGGCATCGCGCTGGAGGTGATCTTCAAGGCCACGCAAAACCGCAAGCGAAACGCTCTCGACCGACCGAATAATGCCGGTGCCTTGGCAGTGCGCGCATTGCGTTGTGGAGCCTTCGAGCACGCCGGTGCGCATGCGCTGACGCGACATTTCCAGGAGCCCGAAGTGCGAGATACGGCCGACTTGGATGCGCGCGCGATCAAAGCGTAGCGCGTCCTTCATGCGCCGCTCGACGTTGCGATTGTTGCGCTTCTCCTCCATATCGATGAAGTCGATCACAATCAGACCCGCAAGGTCCCGCAGCTTGAGTTGACGAGCGATTTCATCGGCGGCTTCGAGGTTGGTGTTAAGGGCGGTGTCCTCAATGTTGAACTCGCGCGTCGACTTGCCCGAATTGATGTCAATGGCCACCAGCGCTTCGGTCTGGTTGATGACCAGATAGCCTCCGGATTTCAGCGGCACGTATGGACTGAACATCGCGTTCAACTGGCGATCGACCGCCGGATAACGCACGAACAAGGGTTCCGGCCGGTCATGCAGAATAACGTTCCGCGCATGGCTCGGCATCAACATGCGCATAAAGTCTTGAGCCTCGCGATGAGCCTCGGCGCCAGCCACGATAATTTCGTCGATTTCCTTGGTGTACTGGTCACGAATCGAGCGCTTGATCAGGCTGCCTTCCTCGTACACGAGGCTGGGTGCCGTCGATGACAGGGTGAGGTCTCGGACGCTTTCCCACAAGCGCATCAAGTATTCGTAGTCGCGGCGAATTTCAGGCAAGGTCCGGCTGGCACCGGCAGTGCGCACAATCAGACCCATGCCATCCGGCACATCCAGATCCTCAGCGATCGCTTTCAGGCGCTTGCGGTCTTGTGCCTGGGTAATCTTGCGTGAGATGCCACCTCCGCGGCCGGTATTCGGCATCAACACGGTATAGCGGCCGGCAAGCGAGAGATATGTGGTCAAGGCTGCACCCTTGGTGCCGCGCTCCTCCTTTACGACCTGCACCAGCATGATCTGCCGACGCTTGATGACTTCTTGGATTTTGTAATGGCGGCGACGCTGCCGGCGCGGTCGCTCTTGGAACTCTTCAGTCTGCTCGGTATTGCTAAGCTGGTCATCACCACCGGAAACGACTTCAGGCTCTCCGTCATCGGGGGAGACAGGAATCTCTTCGACATGGCTGCCATCGTTGTCGGCTGTGTGGGTGTGGTCGGGATGGCCCTGATGACCATAGTCGTGCGGGTGTGGATCGAGCGAAGCTGCCGGTTCAGCAGGCTCCGCGGTGCGAACGTCATGGTCTTTCAGGCCGGCATCTTCCACGCGTGTTTGAGGCTCGGAGGGTGCTGCTTTAGAAATCGCCTCCGACTCGCCGCGGTCTGAATGGCCGGCACGGCTATGACCGTGATGGTCGTGTCCACGCTCCCCATGCCCGGTGTCGGTATGCCGGTCGTGGCTTTGGTCGTCAGGAGTGTCCGCAGTTGCGTTTTGTTCGTGCCCTTGATCAGCTTGGCTCGCAGCCTCGACAGCATCCTGAGCGCTTGCATCGAACGCACCTTCACCATCTGAATGCTGGGCACCGCCCTGATCAGGCTGATCAACGTCTCCGGAGTGACGCGCACCTGATCCGCGATTGCCATGGCTATTGCGACGCCCCTGGCCCTGGTTTCGGCCCCCGGCCATGCGTTCGGCCCGTTCGTCGGCCTCTTGATCGGCCTCAAGTTCGGCCGCAACTTCCTCGTCGAGAAGGGCCTGCCGGTCGGCATATGGGATCTGATAGTAGTCGGGATGGATTTCAGCGAACGCGAGAAAACCGTGACGATTGCCGCCGTACTCGACAAACGCCGCCTGCAACGACGGTTCGACGCGGGTCACCTTGGCGAGATAAATATTGCCACGGAGCGGACGTCGCGTCGCGCTTTCAAAGTCAAATTCTTCTACGCGGCCGTTGCGCAACACCACGACCCGAGTTTCCTCGGGGTGGGTGGCATCGATAAGCATCTTGTTGGTTTTGTTATCCATCGCACTGTGTCTGATGTTGCGCGGAAGGCGCCACGGGCAGTCGTGTTGGACCGTCTAGACGTGGGCATTGACCGGAAAACGCGCCGGAGCGTGGCGCCGCGCTGGGTTTGAAGGGAGTAGATTTGAGGAAAGGAGACTGGGCTGGCAGTCTGCCGCACATCCATGGCCCGTCGGGCACCGGCACGCACACTCCCACACGAACCGCCAAGGGCGGTTGCGGAGGCAACGTGAAGCCGGATCCGGTCCATGGGTGACACACCCAGTCTTTGGCCGTTTGATTATGGGCCGTTCAGTGTTGGTGTACGTTCAGCAACAATTGAGGCCTGCTCGCCAAGACGTACGCTCATGCCGCCAGCTCCGGAGCGGAACAATAGGCAATTCCTGCGAGCAATCGTGAAGGCTCGCGATCCTGCCTTAAATGGGGCTCGCGCTTCGAGAGCCAATGTTCGGTAAGACGTGATGTCTCGCCGAGTTGTGCATCTCAAAA
>JAYSUN010000310.1:0-4520 GCA_043719045.1 Hyphomicrobiaceae bacterium
CCAGCGGGTGTAGCCGTAAACACGTGACATGCGTGGCAAAATCCGACTGAGGCTGGAGCCTCGGACATCCGGCCGGTACCAGGCGCCACCAGAATACAGCACGGAGCCGTGCATGCGCCGTGCGGAAGGCGACGTCACTGTGCATGTCTCGTTGGCAGCGGCGTCGCCCAAATCGGCATAAAACAGGCTTAAATCTTCACAGACGTCCGCGTAGCTCTTGGTTGACAAATCAAGGAGCCGGCCCGCCTGAGTTGCAACCACTTCCCCCTTGCGGTCTCGCCCCAAAATGCAAAATGCATTGGTGTGATCCAGTGCGCTGAATGTCGGGTCAAGCGCCGGTACCAGATGTGGCCATGTTGTACTGTTGGCTTTGTTGACCTCAACGAGTGCCGTCATCGGCGCAAACGACAGCCTGACGCCGATGTCGTGGGCCAGCTGTTCAGCTGTCAAAAAGAAACGCCCGATCTGTCCGGGATGGCCGTAATCAACGGTAATCTCACTGAACAGGGGACGAATAGCTTGATTGAGAGCATAGGACATTGCAACCTCCAGAGACTGTTGACCTCCGAAGTTCAGCACTCATTTTGAGCACTGAAAACTCTTAAAGTTGTCGAGTTGCAATTTATGCACGGCAATTTTCTTCAACCCAAAGAAATATATACATAAAGTGTGCACGCGATTGATGCGCTCTCAGATTGCACTATCTTCGGTTTGAGCTGCAACAACTGTTGCTCCATCGGTCAGGTCGGCGAACGGAACGCGGACAACGCCTTTGCCGTTCGCCGTCCGTCAGCTACAACGCGCCCGCATCGCACCCACGCCGACAAGGACACGCCTCATGACCGCTATTCTCGACATTACCGGCCGCGAAATTCTGGATTCTCGCGGCAACCCGACGGTGGAAGTCGACATCACTTTGGAAGATGGCTCCATGGGTCGCGCAGCCGTGCCGTCTGGTGCGTCGACTGGAGCTCATGAGGCCGTAGAGCTGCGCGACGGAGACAAAGCGCGCTATCTTGGCAAGGGCGTACTCAAGGCCGTCGAAGCTGTGAACACAGAAGTCTTCGATGCAATTCGCGGCATGGATGCCGAAGACCAACGCCGGATCGACCACGCGCTGATCAGCCTGGACGGCACAAAAAACAAATCCCGCCTGGGTGCGAATGCGATCCTGGGTGTATCCCTCGCCGTTGCCAAGGCCGCCGCGGATGCCTGCGCTTTGCCGCTGTACCGCTATGTCGGCGGGGCCAACGCCCACGTGCTGCCAGTGCCCATGATGAATATCATCAACGGCGGCGCGCATGCCGACAACCCGTTCGACATCCAGGAATTCATGATCATGCCAATTGGCGCATCGTCTTGCGCTGAAGCCATCCGCATTGGCGCCGAAGTGTTCCATACCTTGAAAAAAGGTTTGTCCGATGCAGGTCATGCGACCAATGTCGGGGACGAAGGCGGTTTTGCGCCCAATCTGAAATCAGCTGACGAAGCCCTTGGCTTCATCATGAAATCCATCGAGAAAGCCGGTTACAAACCCGGCCACGACGTCGTTCTTGCGCTCGACTGTGCAGCGACCGAGTATTTCAAAGCAGGCAAGTATGTGCTCGAAGGCGAAGGCAAGTTACTTGATCCAGTGGCCAACGCCAAATTCTTAGCCGATCTCGTCGCGCGGTTCCCGATCATCTCGATCGAGGACGGCATGAGCGAAGATGATTGGGCAGGCTGGAAAGTTTTGACCGAACTGATCGGGAAAAAATGCCAGTTGGTCGGCGATGATCTGTTCGTCACCAACACGCTGCGGCTCGCCGATGGCATTAAGCAGGGTGTTGCCAACTCGATCCTGGTCAAGGTCAATCAGATCGGCACTTTGACTGAGACGCTCGAGGCCGTCGCCATGGCCCAGCGCGCGTCCTACACGGCTGTGATGTCGCATCGCTCGGGTGAAACCGAAGATTCAACCATTGCCGATCTCGCGGTTGCGGCGAATTGCGGTCAGATCAAAACAGGCTCGCTCTCGCGCTCCGATCGCCTCGCCAAATACAATCAGTTGATTCGGATTGAGCAAGATCTGGGGGATCAGGCCGTCTATGCGGGCAGAAGCATTTTGCGCGTCGCATAAGTTGTCTCTCCCCTGGCGCGTCTGAGCCAATCGAGCACCTATTGGCGCAGCCAAGCCAGCACATCGGCTGCATTGCGATCAGGCGGAAACACCGGATACCAGACCCGCGTGATCCGGCCATCGTCGATGACTAGGGCAAGTCGTTTCAGCATGGTCTGACCGGCAACACTGATCGTCGGAAGTTTGAGGCCGCGTGCCAACTCAAGGCGCTCGTCTGACAAAACGGCAAACGGCAAATGCAGCCGGGTCGCCGCTTCGTGTTGATAGGCGCTATCTTGGGTCGAAAGTCCGAACACATGGGCAACGCCCGCGGCATTCAAGTCGGCAAACAGGTCGCGAAACGCGCAGGCTTGCGGTGTACAACCTCGCGCGCCCGGTATCATGTCCCAATCATCGACCAAGGCGATTTTCCCAGGTTCGCCTGTGCGTGGATAGGCGAACACGACGCTTCGTCCAGGTAAGCGCGCCAACCTCACTTGCATACCGTTGGTTGCCGTCAACGCGATATCCGGGACTTGCGCGCCAGTGAGGTGATCCGCCCCACCGTCATCGACCGGGGCTGGAATCTTCGACCAGTCGACCTGCAGCAAATTCGGTTGTTGTGCAGTTGGCATGATCCGTTCCTCAAGCAAGTTGAACAGGTTTCGGGTCGTCAACTTGATGCTGAGCAGGCGTTGTCAGAGCCAGACCTTAATGGAGTCGATCAACATGGTGCAAGGTTTTCGTCCGCTGGCAATCGCCGCTGCCGCAGCCCACGTGGCGGACCAGATTGCCCTTGCGGCCCTGCCGCTGATCTTGACCGCGGCCGGGGCGTCGGCGGGTGTGATCAGCGTCGTCGTAGCAGCACAGGCTGCGGCCTGGTTGGTCGTCTCGTTGCCCGCAGGTGCATTGGCAGACCGCATCTCCAGGCGCTCGATCATGCTGGTCGGGGCGTGCCTCATCCTTGCAGGTGCAGTTGTGGGTTGGCTGGCTATCACATTAGGCGGCACCTCGGCCGTGCAACTCGGCATCGCCGGGTTTCTATGCTCAGCTGGCGTCGTACTGCAGGTGCTGTCCGTATTCGCGCTTCTGCCAAGACTCACATCGGGCCACGGTATCGCCCAAGCCAACGCCGCGCTTGAATTCTGCCGCGCGAGTGCAGCCTTGGCCGCACCGATCGCAGCCGGCGTCCTGGTCACGCGCGGGCTGGATGCAACGGCTTTTCTGGTCGCATTTGCCGGCGGCGGCGTCTCATTGGTCGCGGCCCTTTCACTGCCACTCGAGCCGCCGAGCGCCGCACCGCGGCTCAGTCTGGCGCAGTCAATCGGCGACGGCGCGCGCTTCGTTTGGCAACAACCGATCTTGCGCGCCATCGCATTCTGCGCGATCGCGTGGAACTCGGCCTTCTTCGCACTGACTGCCGTGCTCGCGCCCTATGCCACGAAAATTGCAGGATTGAGCGTGGCCGAAGTCGGCCAGGCCTGGGCCGTTTATGGCGCTGGGCTCTTGATCGGCGCGGCCGTTGCTCCGGCAGCGCTGCGCAATCTGCCGACTGGCTTCTTGTTCGTGTTTGGCCCGATCTCGTCGCTGTTCGGCGCGGCCGTCACTGCCCTGTTGGCCCCAACGTACGGGTTCTGGGCGGTCGCTCTCGGACTTTTCAGTCTTGGTTTTGGGCCGATGCTCTGGCTCGTGCTGCAAACCAGCGTTCGCCAGATTCTGACACCACCGGACATGCTCGGACGTGTTGCCGCAACCATTACCACGACCATCTACGGTGTCCGCCCGATCGGCGCACTGGCAGCCGGCGCACTGGCCATAAACTACGGAACGTCAGCTGCACTGTGGTTCTCGGTGGGCTTGTTTGCATTGTCGGTGCTGGCAATCTTGCTCTCACCCGCGCCATCACTGACCGTGATGCCAGCGACGGCACACGCCAAATAGCGCTATTTCTGTTGATCGTCGTCCTACGTGTGTTGCGCACCGTGATGGCGTCACCAAAGATAACAGCAGTCGATTCGTTTTTTTTGGACTGCTGGACATCCGCCATGACCATCGCCGCAATAACTGCTGACACATTGGCGTCGTCCGAGATGGATGCGCCTTTGTGGCGTGAGGCCGTGGTGGGAGCATCTATTGCTGCCATGGCTGCAGCCACCGGGCTCGCCGTTTACAATGAAGTCGGCGCCGATCCGTGGTTCGCCATTGCGTCTGGAACGAGTGCCGCCTTGATCTTGTGGGGCATGCACCGGCGTCTCAACAAACGACAACCGCCGCCGCAACTCGAACGCAAACTGAAATCCGCCCCCCGCGTCGCCGCACCGCAGCGTTCCGTCGCACCAGCAACCACTAGCGCATCGCCACGCCCGGCGGCTCCGATCGCAGCTGTAGCGACCGCACCGGCGCTGGCGCCGGCGACAAAAAC
>JAYSUN010000032.1:0-2394 GCA_043719045.1 Hyphomicrobiaceae bacterium
GCGGTGTCCGCGCGAAATGCCAACAACGGCCGGATCATATCCGCAAGCCGCTCGAGCATGTCGATGCGCACAGCGCGGGGGCCGCAGACATGATAGCCAAGCGTACTGTAATATGTTTCCGGCAATGTCACACTGACCGGCACCGAAGTCAGTCCTGCCTTGGGCGGCTCGGGCATCGCCTCGAGTGTGAGACCCTCAGCACCGCCATTCAAGACGCGCAGAATGAGCGCCAACTCCGCAGCCGCCGGCTTCAGCAATATCGGAAAGAACACGTTGAAGGCGCCAAAGCGAACACCATATTTGCGCAGGCTGGCGCGGGCGGCTTGATCCAGCGACTTCAGTTCGTCGGCCGCCACCTCTCGCCGCAGAATGCCAAAGGTTTCGGTCATGCGAAACGCGATGCCGCGTGCCAAGCCCGCCGTATCCTCGGCGTTGGCGATCTCGACCAATGGTTTCAAGCGCTCGCTGATCAGCTCGGTCACCCACTGATTCAAGCGCTCGAGAACTTTTTCCTTGTCTGGCCCCGACAAATGTTCATCGGCGTCGAGAACCACCAACGGCTTCAGTGGTGTATCGCCTTTGGCCAGATGGCCGATGGCATCGCCGCGCCAGAGAATTTCACCGTGCCGGCTGAGTTTGAAAGCGTCCGATTTCGCAGCTGCCACGCGCCGCGCGCGCATGACCAATTCTTTGGCCAGAACATGCGTTGCCGCCCCGCGCGCAGCCTTGCCTTGAACATCGTCCGCCAACGTCTCCGGTTGAAACTGGAAGCCTTTCAGACGGCCGACGAAATGCTTTTCGACATGAACAGCACCGTCATCAGCAATCTCGGCGTACATCTCGTCTTTGTCGCGCATGCCGCGCATCAACGCGCTGGTTTTGCGGTCGACGAAACGCTCGGTGAGCTGAACGTGCAGAGCATCAGACAAACTGTCCTCGATGACCCGGGCCTTCTCCTGCCAACCCACACTGTCTCTGAGCCAATTGGGGCGGTTGGCAACAAACGTCCAGGTCCGGATGTGCGCCAAACGTTGTGACAGCGTATCGATATCGCCATCCGTCTTGTCCGACATCGCGACTTGGGTTGCGAACCAGTCCTCCGGAATCTGCTGCGGGCCGGTCATCAGATACTTGTAAAGCGTCCCGACCAATTCTGCATGGTTCTGTGAGGAAATCTTGCGATAGTCTGGAACCTGGCAGACCTCCCAGAACAGTTCCACGGCCTGCCGACCTTTGGCCAGATCAGAGATGTCTCGTTCCGCACTCAGTGTGTCAAGCGCCATCACATCATCGGCAGTCCGCGCCCGCTGCAAACGCGGCTCCCGTGGCATTTTGCGAAGGCTTTCGCGCAACGCATCAACCGACGCAAACTCCAGATCACGCGCGCGCCACTGCAGCACCTTGATCGGATCGAAGTTATGGTTTTCCAGGCGCTCCACAAGGTCGGGTTGAAATGCCTCGACGCCACCGGTCACGCCAAACGAGCCATCCTTCATGTGGCGGCCGGCGCGACCCGCAATCTGGGCCAATTCGGCTGGCGTCAGTTCCCGGTGCGTCATGCCGTCGAACTTGCGCGTTTGTGCGAGCGCGACATGGTCGACATCGAGATTGAGGCCCATGCCGATGGCATCGGTCGCAATCAGGAAATCGACGTCGCCGTTCTGGAACAAGGCCACCTGAGCGTTGCGCGTCCGTGGGCTGAGCGCACCAAGCACGACCGCTGCACCGCCGCGTTGCCGGCGCATCAATTCGGCAATCGCGTACACATCATTGGCCGAAAACGACACCACGGCTGAGCGTGGCGGCAGTCGCGTGATCTTTTTCTCGCCTGCATAGGTCAGTTTTGACAGCCGCGGCCGGGTGATAAAGTTGGCACCGGGGACCAGATCACTGATGCAATCCCGCATGGTCGATGCGCCGAGCATCAACGTTTCCTGTTTGCCGCGGGCGTGGAGCAACCGATCCGTGAACACGTGGCCACGTTCTGGATCAGCCGCCAACTGAATCTCGTCAATCGCCAGAAAATCGGTCTGAATATCCGGTGGCATCGCCTCGACGGTACAAACCCAGTAACGCGCACCTTCCGGCTTGATCTTCTCTTCCCCGGTGATCAGCGCGACCTTCTCCGGCCCAATGCGGGCGGCGATCTTGTCATAGACCTCGCGCGCAAGCAGGCGCAGCGGTAGGCCGATCATGCCGGTTTCGTGGCCGAGCATCCGTTCAATGGCGAGGTGAGTCTTGCCAGTATTCGTCGGCCCAAGGACTGCCGTGACATTGCGGATGCGATATTCGATGTCGACGCTCATGACGTACTCAAGTCTCCCGTGGGATTTCGATCCCATCGCAGAGCGGACGGGAGAGATCAAGTGGCATTCCGACAGCTCGACCGAACTC
>JAYSUN010000311.1:0-13319 GCA_043719045.1 Hyphomicrobiaceae bacterium
GGTGATCATCGACGGCACTTTCGCGCGCACCATCAACGCCAACAGAATTGCGAAGGAAACGCCGACCCAGAAGGTCGGGTTCATCCAGAAGGGTTCGCCAGCAACGGCCAGAACAATCATGGCATCCTCTGAGGCGGGTCATCCCAGCAACTGACTTGCATGGGTCCCCGCCTACGCGGGGATGACGGAAACAATTGTCAAACAGCTGCGGCACACTTACGTCGCGCGGACGGCTGCGACGGCGCGGGCCGCTTCGTCTTTGGTGACCGTGCCACCGGTCAATTTGGCAACGATGGCCGCAACCGTGTCGCTGGCGATATCGTTGACGCTGGCCATCGCCTTGGTCTTGCTGGTCGCGATCCGGGCTTCAGCTGCCACCAATTGCTTGGCCAGATCAGCGTCGACACGGTGGCGTTCCTTGTCGGTTTCAGCGGCCAGGTCGTTGCGCGTGGTTTTGGCAATCTCGCCAGCTTTGCCCTTGGCTTCGGCGAGAGCTTTTTCGTAAGAGGCGAGGGCATGTTCCGTCTCTTTCTTGAGTTGCTCGGCCTGGGAGAGGTCACGCGCGATTCCATCGGTGCGCGCATCGATCACGTCGGTAATGCGTGGCAGCAGATAGCGCGACAGCGCGAAATAGAGGAAGCCAAAGGTCAGCGCCAGCCAGATCAGCTGGGCTGAGAAGCTTGATGCGTCAAACGGCGGAAACGCGCCCTCAGCCGGTTTGGCTGGAACCTGGGTCGACGTCTGTAAGGCGGTGGTGCCGACTTTGGGAGATGCCATGGTGGGTGACGCGGGTCCAGGCTAGCGGGAAAACGACGGGGAGCCGCGCGTCATCGGTGCAATGGCGCGCAGCAAAACCCTCAAGACAATGCGAGTCGGCTTAGACCGCGAACAGCAACAGTAGTGCGATCAGCAACGAGAAGATGCCGAGCGCTTCAGTCAGAGCGAAGCCGAGCAGCAGAGTGCCGCGCTGGCTATCTGCAGCTGATGGGTTACGCAGGGCGCCCGCGAGGAACTGGCCGAACAGGTTGCCGAGGCCAATGCCAGCGCCTGCCATACCGAGGCATGCGAGACCAGCGCCGATGTACTTTGCTGCTACGGGATCCATGGAGTGCTCCTTAGAGGGTTAGGCGTGAACCGGGTGGGCAAGATAGTCTCAGTGGGCGCCGTGAACGGCGTCACTCAGATAAACACAGGTCAACACGGCGAAGACGTAGGCCTGCAGAACTGCGACGAGAAGCTCAAGTGCGCTCAATGCCACGGTGAGACCGAGCGGGAGGACTGCGAGGATTTTCCATGCCACTGCAGCACTGATCAACGTGGCAACAAAGCCGGCAAAGATCTTGAGTGCAATGTGGCCGGCCAGCATGTTGGCAAACAAGCGCACCGACAATGACACGGGGCGTGAAACAAACGAGATGATTTCGATCGGCACCAAGATGATCAACATCGGCAACGGCACGCCGGACGGCACGAACAGCTTCAAGAAACCAACGCCATGATTGTAGAAACCGTAGGCGATGACCACGCCGATCACCAGCATGGCGAGCGCTGCTGTGATGATGATGTGACTGGTGATGGTGAAGAAGCCTGGAATCATGCCGAGCAGATTGGCGACCAGCACAAAGGCAAACAGCGCGAACACAAACGGAAAGAACTTTTTGCCGTCTTTGCCGTCGTCGAGATTGTCGCGCACGGTCGTCGCGACGAATTCGTAAAGCATCTCAGCGACCGACTGAACTCGGCCTGGGATGCGCTGGGCCCCCTGCATCGCATAATGGAGAAACGCGCAGATCAGGCCGACGGTCAGAATCATGAACAAGGTCGAATTTGTGATCGAGGCGTCAAAGCCGAACAGCTTGAACGGTAGGATTGTCTTCAGCGCGAACTGTTCGATCGGGCTGTGCCCGCCGCCTGCTGCAGCTAAAATCATTGTCCCCGACACCCTTCAAGTCATCTCAGTGATCGACCGCTTGCCGACCGACTCAACACGAAACTGCTCAGTCTCGCGTCTCTTATCGTTTAACGCTTCACGCCGTCCCGCTTCACATCGTCTTCGTCGTCATCATCCCGCACCGAAGGCAACGGTGGCGTTTTCTCAGCCCCCGCACTCCGGATGACGTTGAGCATGCCAGCGGCAGACCCCAACAGAAAGAACAGGATAAACAGCCACGGCTTGGTGCCGAGGGCGCTATCCAAAAACCAACCAATGCCACCCCCTGCAACCACACCGCCGATCATCTCAGCGGCAGCCCGCATCCCTCGCCCCGACGCTGCCGCCCGACCTGAAGCGTGCGGCGGGTCATGGCGCTTTTTCGCGGTCTCGAGCTTGGAGCCGAGATCGCTCGCCCGCTGCTTCAACGCATCCCGTTCGGCCGGGCTGATTTGGCCAGCTGGTCGGTCAGGAGGTTGGTCAGCTGACATGGCGCGCACATCCGTTGGGAGGCACAATTCAAGCAGAAGTCCGAAACGAAACTCTCTGCGGCCAAAAGGGAGCCACAGCGCATGCGTTTCGAGCGGGTTCATAGATTTGGGGGGGAGGGGTGTCAAGGAACCAAGCCGAACGGGAGGCTATGCTGCGGGGAGCGAAGTGACGCAGGAGGGCCAGGGTCGAGGCTGCCCCTCACCTCCAAACCGGCTTGCGCTGGCGGTCGTGGGTATGTGTGCCGCGGGGACGGCGCCTCGCGACGGTTGCAGACGTGGCCAATGCTGCTTAATGTGGCGAACTAAACGCTGGTCACACGGCGTTCAGAACGAGTGCCACTTGCCCGTGAACTCCCGCGAGGGGGCATTCGGAATAGCCTCCTGGTGCGGACTGCGTGCGTGCCAGAGTTTGCGTCTGCAGTAGGATTTTTCGATGGGTCGCCGATCGTCGCACACGCCGCAACAGTTGCGCGAGCTGATCTTGGACGCGGCGCGAAATATTATTGAAACTGAGGGGCTTGCAGGATTGTCTGCGCGCGAGATCGCGCGTCGGATCGGCTATTCGCCGGGCACTATCTACAACATGTATCAGAACCTGGATGACGTCGTGCTCCACGTCGAGGCCGGGGTGTTGGATGGTTTGGAAGCCCGGTTGGCCGCGGTGCTGACGCGGGCTGCCGGACCCGACGCGTTGCCTGAATTGGCCCAGGCCTATCTCGCTTTCACTCAGGAAAAGCCAAAGCTGTGGAACTTGTTGTTCGAGCATCACTTGCCCGCGGGCGTCGAGTTGCCGACCTGGTATCAGCAGAAACTGGAGGGCCTGTTGGCACGGGTCGAGCAATCCCTGGCGCCATTGTTTCCGGCGGGGCACGAGGTTGATCGGCAACGTGCTGCGCGCGTGCTCTGGGCGGGTGTCCATGGCATCACGTCCCTGTCCACGGCCGACAAGTTGTCGATCGTCACCACCGAAGCCGCCAGTCGCTTGATTGATGATCTGGTGCGGACGTATCTGCAGGGTGTGAAAGCAAAACAGCAGAGTACGGCGTTCGACACCTGAGCGGCGGGCGACATTGGCGAGTGCCCAACGCGCACAAAGTGGGTTTAGGCTTTTGTGCCCAACCGTCCTGCGCCCAGCATCGGCACGGCCGCCGCATCCAGGGGCCAGCGCGCGCGCGCTGTGAAGGTGGGGTCGTCAATGAGGCCGAGACTCAGGCGTTCGGCACCCGCCCAAGCGATCATCGCGCCATTGTCCGCACACAGCGCGAACGGCGGGACGCTGAGGCCATAGCCACGCTTGTGGGCGAGATCCGCGAGAGCCGAGCGCAAGGTTGCATTCGCCGCAACGCCACCGGCCACAACCAGACGCCGGGGGCTGCCCGGACCCAGTCGCGCGTCGGCCATGGTCATGGCGCGACCGACGCGGTCCTGCACGCTGTCGGTCACCGCTTGCTGAAACTCAGCACAGAGATCAGCAATGTCTTGCTCGTGCAGCGGTACCCGAGCCTTGGCCGCATGCAGAACCGCTGTTTTCAGCCCGGCAAAGGAGAAATGCGGCTCGGCTCGTCCCAGCATCGGGCGTGGCAATTTAAAGCGGCCAGGGGTGCCGTGTTTGGCTGCGCGTTCGACGGCCGGGCCGCCGGGGAAGCCGAGGCCGAGGAGTTTCGCGGTTTTGTCGAACGCCTCGCCCAAGGCATCGTCGATGGTGGTTCCAAGCCGCTCGTAGTGGCCGACACCGTGGACGAGTTGGAGTTGGGTGTGGCCGCCGGAGACCAACAGGAGGAGATAGGGCGGGCGGACATTCTCGCTCAAGCCAACGGTGAGCGCATGTGCCTCCAAGTGGTTGACGGCGATCAGCGGTAACTGGTGCACGGCTGCGATCGCTTTCGCGGTTGTGACGCCGACGAGTAAGCCGCCGACCAGGCCCGGGCCCGCGGTGACGGCGATTGCGGCCAGATCTTTGAAGCGGCACTTGGCCTCGGTCATGGCCTCTCGGATGATGTCATCAAGGCAGTCCACGTGCGCGCGGGCGGCGAGTTCCGGGACGACGCCGCCGAACGGTCGATGTTGCTCCCATTGGGCCCGGATGACGTTTGACAACAATGTGCCACGGCCATCCGCATCACGGCTGACCACCGCAGCTGCGGTTTCATCGCAACTGGTTTCGATGCCGAGGATGTATTTTGCAAATGGCGGCGCGGACATAGAATGCGGTACTTTTTTCTCGAGCGCGGCGACACGCCTGTCACGCGCCACGTGCCTTGCGGGGTGGCGCCATGATCGGTCAGGTGCGCCAGTGCAGCAGCGCAGTCAAGATTGCTGACCGTCGGGTATCAGTTGATTTGATGGGGATCGCGGAACTCAGCGTCACCGCTCCTTCGGATCGAGGGCGTCGCGAAGGCCGTCGCCAAGCAGATTGAATGACAGCACGGTCAGAAAAATTGCCAACCCCGGGTAGATCGCCATCCACGGCGCCTGCGTCAAAAACCGTTGCGCGACATTCAGCATCGAGCCCCACGAGGGGGCTGGCGGCTGCTGGCCAAGTCCAAGGAACGACAGGGATGCTTCAGCGATAATCGCCATGGCAATCGACAACGTGGCTTGCACAATCAGGGCCGGCAGGATGTTGGGCAGGATGTGCCGGAAGGCAATGCGATAGGCAGGATTGCCGACGGCGCGCGCGGCTTCAACGTAGTCCTCGACTTTGACGGTCATCACTTGACCGCGGGTCAGGCGCACAAAGATCGGTGTCGAGGTGATGCCAATGGCAATCATCGCGTTGGTCAATGATGGCCCGAGAAAAGCTGCCAAAGCGATCGCTAAAATAAGAAATGGGCAAGCCAGCATGGCGTCGGTGATGCGTGAGACCAACGTGTCGACAAAGCCGCCGCGGTAAGCGGCCAGCAAGCCAATCGGAACGCCAATCCCGAGTGCGATGGTAATTGAGATGATCCCGGCCATCAGCGAGGCGCGCGCGCCCCAGATGACCCGCGAAAAAACGTCACGACCGGATTCATCGGTGCCAAACCAGTTGATGGCGGATGGGGCTTTGCGCAGAGCCGTCCAGCTCTGTTTGGCTGGATCAAACGGGGCGATCCACGGCGCCAGGAGCGCCAGGACCAACAAGATGACCAGGATGGCCAAACCCAACATCGCGCTTTTGCGTTGCCGCAAACGCCGCCACGCCCGGGTTCGTGGCGTATCGGTCGGCGCGTCGATGTCAACTGTAGGAGTGGCTGCGGTCATGGTCGTCCGATGATGCGGGAGCGCTGGGAGTGTGGTCAATAGCCCAAAAGCGGGCAGCCAGAGCCTCGAAACGGCGGCAGCACAGTTAATGCATTTGGCGTTGGCGGAAATGCCTGCTGGCAGGTTTTCGGCTCTGGCGGCACCCGTGGGGTCAAGTCCATGGTAAACGCCCGCCAACGAGCCTCTGGGGCGGTTTTAGAGGCCGTCCAGCGCGTCAGGTCCGGAATTTTCTGGAGTCCGCGAGTGTGGCGGCTTCGTTGGCGTCGCGGCGGGGGCGAATGGGTTAGCGGCCCAGAAGTTCGGGTCGATACTCAAAGTGCATGGTGTCGTAGTGATACCATTTGCCGCCCCAGATGAAGCCGTGTGCCTCAAAGACGGCAACGATCTCAGGCGGGATTTTATTGCGATACGGGATGTTGCCATTCGTCTTGTCCCGGGCCCAGAGCCAATAATCCGTGTGCGCCGTTGCAAGATCGATGGCGATGCCATAGCCGTGGGCGCTGACCCGCGTGGTACCCGCGATCGGACGGCAATTGTAGGTGCCGGACGAAGGCACCAGAAAGCCATCGAAGGCTGCCGGCAACGCGTCCAACTCGTGCGATACCGCGGCCAATTTCGCAGCCACGCCGTTGATCCGCGTGACTTTCAGAGGCTTGCCCCATTTTTGGGGTAACCAGATCACATCGACCAGATTGGCGTTGACCTGGCCCGTGGTGCAATCGCCATACATTTTATCAAAGAACGCAATGTTCCGGGGGCGACCGGGATCGACATTCAAGGCCGGTGGAGCGGCCAATGGTCCACGCGGGTAGGATGTGAAAAACATGTCTTTGAGGTCGGCTGTCGCGAGCAAGGCTGCATGGGTTTTGACCCCACGGCCGTCATCCAGCGGCATGCGTGTCCCATCTGTCCAAACCAGGTCGCGACCGTCGATGCGTGCGAGCTGCTCGGGGTAGGCGGCCAGCAGTCGATCGAGATTATTGGCAAGACTATTGGATTGCGCAGATGCCGTGACGGCACCGACCGCCCACGCCATGCTCAGGCAAAGGATCAATGGCACGTGCGCGGCAGCGGTCATGGATCGACCCGTCGGGTTGACTTGTCGCGGCGCCGATCCAGATATGCCCGCAGTTCGGCCAGAAACGGCAAAACCGCCGTCAACTGTTCCGTTGAGAACGTGGTCTCAAGCTCGGCGATGGATGGCCCGAGGGCGGCTAACGCTGTATGTCGCGCAGCCCGTCCCGTCTCGGTAATCGCGACCCGTTTGGCACGGCCATCTTTCGGATCGGGCCACATCACAATCCAGTGGCGCCCCTCGAGGCGCTGCAACGTTGAGGTCATCGTGCCCTTGGTCACCTGAAACGCGCGCGCCAACTCGAGTGGGCTTCTTTCCCCGCCGAGCCGGACAAAATGATTGAGCACGCTGAACTGTGCCAATGTCATGCCGTCCGGCATCACCTGCTCGAACTGGGTGGTCGCCAGCTGGCTGATGATGCCGATCTCGTTCAGGACACGGAAGGCTGTGGAGTCTTGCGTCAAGCGGGCCTGATTTTGCTTTCGACCGGCCATCGGGGTGATGGCGGCATTTGCTCAGCGTAACCGATCCGTGCGAGCATCTGAAGCGTGTCGTTCGAGCCGACCGTTAGTGTCGCCCGGACGTCGGCGGCGGCGGCGGCCATTTCCGGATACTCTTGCAGCGCCTGACTAATCGGATGCATCGCGACGCCGGCCAGGGTCGCTGCCAGATTGGCCCGCACGTACGCCCGTCCGGCCGCCAGCTGCGCACTCCGCGTGTTGCCTGTCGTTGTCACCCAGACATAGCTCATGGCAGTTGCCAATATCGGCCGATACTTATCGATTCCAGCTCGAAACGCTGAGCTTTTAGGATCCGCCAGTGTCGCACGTGTCACTTGTCCGGCCGCAGCCAGAAGCTCGAGCATTGCCCCGCCAAGTGAGATGCCATCTGGATTGGCTTCGATTTCGGATTTGCCGATGCGCATCAGATCGACGCTCTCTTTGAACGTCCTGATGGTCTCGGTCTCGATCATCCAGGCGCGCCATGTTTGGTCGCGCAATGATTTGACCGCAACTTCATCCCGTGTGCCGTGAAGTGTGGCGTTTCCTGGTGATCCAGCCGCGCCTGCGGAACCCATCATGATGGCCTGGAGGGTTGCGCCATCGATCTTTCGCTGCGGCTCAAATGGCACCTTTGCCGAGCGTCGGGTCCTAAGTCCGGCCATCAACGCGTCCTGTCGCGCGGGCCCATCTAAAAAACGCAGGTGGGCAATCGGCCGTGCGTCCAGGCGTGCTGGAACTTCCGGGGCACCATCCGGAAATGCTTGGACTTGTAGCCTTTTGCCTCGTGCCTCCGTGACCATTCGGGCCAATTCAAGAAAGCAGCCAAATCCGATCGTGATCTGCCGGTCGAAGGGATCAGTCTCCGGTAAGCGCCGGTCAAGATCGCAGCTGATGATGGCCTGATCGTTGCCGACCAACGTGATCCGCCAGGGCTGCCGGTTGTGCGGATTGGGTGCCAGGATGGCATGCCGGAAGGCGTCAAGGCGGACGTCCGCAACCGGCTGATCGAGCGTGGCCCAGGGCGCGAGTGCCCGGCCCGGCGTGCGTGTTACCAGAAAGGCCCCGCCTGCACCTGCAAGCGCCAGAGTGGTCCCACCGGCTGCAACCATGAAATGGCGTCGTGTCATCGGCATCCGCACCTCCGTTTAGGTTTGATGCCATACTATATAGTTTGAAATCAAACTTGTCGAGCGAAATCGCGACGCCAATGGCGGTGAGCGAGCCACCTATCGTCGAAGGCCTGTGGACAAACGGGACAACATGGCGAGTTGCGCTTGCAATGCACCCGTCGTCGGCCCGAATCACGTAAACGACTGACCGCAGCTGGCTTGCTTGGAGGGTCGCTCTGCCCACATGAAATACCCGCCCGCATTATTGGATGACATCCGCGCCAGGTTGCCTTGCAGCCAAGTCGTCGGGCGCAAAGTCGCACTCAAAAAAGCCGGCCGGGAATGGCGCGGGTTGTCACCTTTCAAGTCCGAGAAATCGCCGTCGTTTTACGTCAACGATCAGAAGGGCTTTTATCATTGCTTCGCCAGCGGCGAGCACGGTGATATCTTCACGTTCCTGATGAAAACGGAGGGTTTGACGTTTCCCGAGGCGATCGAGCGTTTGGCTGAGGAAGCTGGCGTCCCCCTGCCGAAGGGTGAAGCGCGCAATCCCGAACGTGAGGATGAGCGGAAGCGGTTGTACGATCTGTTGGAGGCTTCGGCCAAGTTCTTTGAGGCGGCCTATCGGGCACCCAATGCCGCGCACGCCCGGACCTATGTTGCAGACAAGCGCGGTTTAAAGCCCGAGATCGTCGAACGCTTTCGTTTGGGCTACGCGCCCGATGGTCGCAATGTTCTCAAAAATCATCTGGCCAAACTGGGCTTCAACAACGCGGACATGATCAGTTCGGGCATGCTGATCGGTGGCTCGGACATCCCAGTATCCTATGATCGGTTCCGCAATCGCCTGATGTTTCCGATCGCGGACATGAAGGGCAGGATCATCGCCTTCGGTGGTCGTGCACTCGAAGCCGGTGTGCCCGCCAAATATCTGAATTCACCGGAGACACCGCTGTTTCACAAGGGGCATATTCTATTCAATGCTGCCAAAGCGCGTTCCCCCGCGCACGATAAAAATCGCATCATTGCGGTTGAAGGCTACATGGATGTTGTGGCGTTGGCGTCAGCGGGCTTTAACGAGAGTGTAGCACCGCTTGGCACTGCGCTGACGGAAGATCAGACCAAGCTGCTGTGGCGCATGGCAGCTGAGCCGATTCTCTGTTTCGACGGCGATAGTGCTGGCCGAAAGGCGGCCTTTCGAGCGGTCGATACCGCGATACCACATCTGGTGCCGGGCAAAAGCATTCGGTTCGCATTCCTGCCCGATGGTCTCGACCCTGACGACCTGATCCGTCAGCAAGGTGCCGACGCCATGGAGGTGATCCTCGGCCAAACCCGTTCACTGGCCGATGTGCTGTATGATCGTGAATGGGCTTCAGGCACGTGGGATACGCCCGAACGTCGTGCGCAATTTGAAAAGCAATTGTTCACTCTGGTCGGCCGCATTCAAGACGATCAGGTGCGCGGGTACTACGCCGAGGACATGCGCAGTCGCATGAACGCAGCGTTTGGTCGGCCGATGAACAGCGCTGTGGCTCTGGTGCCGCGCGACGGGCGCCCATCCGATTCGCTCGACGGTCCAGTTTGGGGCGATGCGGGACCCGACAACAATGATTTCAGTTATGCCGGAGGTGAACCTCGCTCCGAGAACTTGCAACCCGCTGGCAAGGCACCCGGTACCGGCTTTGCCGGCAAAAATGCCAAAGACTTCAAGCCGAAAGATCCATTCGCCGGAAAGCCGTGGCAGGCTCGCTTCCCCGGCATGGTTGGCGGCGGCAAAGCCAGGGGGGGCAAAGGTTGGGCGCCGCCGAGCTTACTGGATGCTCCGCTTCCAGCAGGCGAAAGCTTGAAGCGGAACCTTCACAACGGCTCGCCAGTGCCGACCGTCGAGGCGATGTTTTTGCGGGCGGTCTTGAACCATCCCTGGTTGCTCGTTGAACGTTGGGATGACCTCGCCAGTCTGGATTTCACGTCGCGTGCGGCAAAAGGGTTCCGGGATGTTCTTTTGACACTTCCGCAGGAAGCCCCCCTTGACACCACCGAGTTGCACGCCCACCTGACCAAATTAGGGTTCAATGACATTGCCGCTCAGATCGATCGCTCGATTACGCACAACAGTTACCGCTTTACGGAGGCTGAGGCTGATCGGACGTTGGTAGAATCGGGCTGGAACCACAACATACAGATGCAGAGGCAAGAGCGTATTCGGCGTGACTTAGTCGCCGCGAAAGAGGCCTGGGACGAGGATCCATCGGATGAGATCTATAACTTGATCGAGGAGCTCAAGCGGCTTCAAAAGCCAGTCGAAATGGATGATGTCAATGCATTCTAGGATTTCGGGCCAGGGTTTGACCTAGCATTTCGGGCTTCGATCGCGTTGGTTCTAGTCGCCTCGGTAAATTCAGAATTCTAAGCAGGATTTCCGAAAGGTGTCCTCGCGGTTTTCGGTAAAAATCCTGCGGCATCAAAAGAATCTAAGCAGTCATTCGTGGGGCAACCCACAAAAGTCTGCTTAGAGTGTTGCCGCACTTGAATGACCGGTGGAAGGCCCCGCTGGGGTGGACTTTTCAAAGTCCGGTAACGTTGTGCACTAACTTGTTCTGACGGCGTATTGTCGTCGGGTGGATGCGTCCCCAGGTATTGGGATACATCTGTCATTCGAATTGACGGCTCGGATCTCGAGGCCTTCAGCGGACTGCGCGGCAACAGCCGGCGTCCCGATGTGGCTCAGAACCTTGTCAGACGTGGGGCATCAGCCCCGTTCGGGAGTGCCTCGGGCCGAACTTCCTTTTGGGGGAAGGAACGTCAATGGCACCGTTCTGCGTTGACGGGTCCAACTGACTCGCCGACTCGGAATCGTTGAAGAAATTTTGGAGTGGGCCGGCCCATGGCGAAGAGCGCGACAAAGGCTGTAGCAAAAAACGAAGACACCACAAAAGAGGTGGAGGCGCCTGAAAAGGACGCGCCGTTGCTTGATCTGTCGGATGCGGCAGTGAAGCGCATGATCAAGTCCGCAAAAGTGCGCGGTCACGTCACCTATGACGAGCTGAACGCCGTCCTGCCGTCTGAGCAAGTGACCTCGGAACAGATCGAAGACATCATGGCGATGTTGTCCGAGATGGGCATCGCTGTCGTTGAAAGCGAAGAAGCCGACGAACCGGAAGCCGCAGCGCCGGCTGAAGAAGCCGAAGAGGACGAAGAGGGCACTCGTGCGGTCGCGACCAAAACGGGCGATGCTGTTTCAAAGGCCAGTGGCAAATCTGAGCCGGTCGACCGTACCGACGATCCCGTACGTATGTATCTGCGCGATATGGGTTCTGTGGAGCTGCTCTCGCGCGAGGGTGAAATCGCGATTGCCAAGCGGATCGAGGCCGGTCGCGAAGCTATGATCGCCGGCCTGTGCGAAAGCCCGCTGACATTCCAGGCCATCATTATCTGGCGCGACGAGTTAAACGAGAGCAAGTTGCTCCTGCGGGACATTATTGATCTTGAGGCCACCTATGAAGGCCCCGACGCGAAGTCGATGCCGCCACCACTCGGGCCGGATGGCTTGCCGATTCCGGGTGGTCTCAATCCGCCACTGCCCGGCGGTGGCCATGCCAATGGTGGCCGTCCACAGGCGGCGGCCGCCGCGGCCGCGGCCGCCGCCGCCGCAGTTCCGGATGGCGAAGTCAGTGCTGACGGCCTGCCGCCTGCCGATGGCGATGACGAGGACGATTTCGAAAACCAATTGTCGCTCGCGGCCATGGAAGCCGAGCTGAAGCCGAAGGTGCTGGAGACCTTCGACCGCATTGCTGCGACCTACAAGAAGCTGCGCAAGTTGCAGGAGAAGCGCGTTGAAATGCAGGTGGCCAGTGAACAGGTCACGCGCCAACAACAGAAGATCTACGAAAAAACCCGCGACGAGATCATCGTTGACGTGAAGTCGTTGGCCTTGAACAACAATCGTATCGAGCTTCTGGTCGAGCAGCTTTACGGCATCAACAAAAAGCTGGTGGCTCAAGAGGGCCGCCTGATGCGTTTGGCCGACAGCTATGGCGTCGTCCGCACCGAATTCATCGACGAATACTACGGCAACGAACTCGATCAGAACTGGATTGAACGCGTCGAGAAAACCGGCCGCAAGGCGTGGGTGAATTTCATCAAGCATGAGCGCCCGCAGGTCGAAGGGATCCGCGGCGATATCCACCAGCTTGCGACGGAAACCGGCCTCGAAATTCCGGAATTCCGGCGCATCGTCAAGGCCGTCCAAAAAGGTGAGCGCGAGGCGCGTCAGGCCAAGAAGGAAATGGTCGAAGCCAACCTGCGTCTGGTCATCTCGATTGCCAAAAAATACACCAACCGTGGTTTGCAGTTCCTCGATCTCATCCAGGAGGGCAACATCGGCCTGATGAAGGCGGTCGACAAGTTCGAATACCGCCGCGGCTACAAGTTCTCGACCTACGCAACCTGGTGGATCCGGCAGGCCATCACCCGTTCGATCGCGGATCAGGCGCGCACCATCCGCATCCCCGTGCACATGATCGAGACGATCAACAAGATCGTGCGCACGTCACGTCAGATGTTGCACGAGATCGGTCGCGAGCCGACGCCGGAGGAGCTTGCTGAAAAGCTGGCGATGCCGCTCGAAAAGGTACGCAAGGTTCTCAAAATCGCGAAGGAGCCGATCAGCCTCGAAACGCCGGTCGGTGACGATGGCGACGAGAGCCACTTGGGCGACTTCATCGAGGACAAGAACGCGCTGTTGCCGATTGACGCGGCGATCCAGTCGAACCTGCGCGAGACCACGACACGGGTTCTGGCGTCGCTGACGCCGCGCGAGGAACGCGTGCTGCGCATGCGCTTCGGCATCGGCATGAACACCGACCACACCTTGGAAGAAGTCGGCCAGCAGTTCTCGGTGACCCGCGAACGCATCCGCCAGATCGAGGCGAAGGCGCTGCGGAAATTGAAGCACCCGAGCCGGTC
>JAYSUN010000312.1:0-1669 GCA_043719045.1 Hyphomicrobiaceae bacterium
AGGCAAAGGCGCGCAGGCCAAGGTCGATGGCAAGGTTGCGCTGCTGGGTAACAAGCGGCTGATGACCGATAACAAGATTGACCTGACCGAACTGGGCGCAAAATCCGAGGAAATGCAGGGTGCGGGCCGGACAGTGGTTCACTTGGCGCTGGGCGGCAAGCTGTTGGGGTTGATCGCCATTGCCGATGCCGTGCGGCCCTCGGCGGTGGAGGCCGTTAAGGCACTGCGTGAACGCGGTGTGGAGGTGGTCATGCTCACGGGCGACAACCAGGGCACTGCGGAACGGATTGCCCAGAGCCTGGGAATCGAAACGGTGCTCGCCGACGTACTTCCCGGTGACAAGGCCAGCAAGGTCAAGGAGCTTCAGGGCCAGGGTAAAAAGGTCGGCATGGTCGGTGATGGCGTCAATGATGCTCCCGCTCTGACCCAAGCCGATGTCGGCTTAGCAATTGGCGCCGGCACAGACGTTGCGATGGAAAGCGCCGATGTGGTGCTGATGAAAAGCGATCCGTTCGATGTCGTCGGGGCGATTGAGCTTTCGCGCGCGACACTGCGCAAGATGCATCAGAATCTTTGGTGGGCGGTTGGCTATAACGTGGTCGCCTTCCCGCTGGCCGCTGGCGTGCTCTATCCCTTCCTGCTCGGACCGAGCATTGCGGCGCTGGCAATGTCGGGCAGTTCTGCCCTGGTGGCCATTAATGCGCTCATGCTCAAGCGCACCAAGCTGACCGGGATCAGCCGCCAACACGCAGTCGCGGCCCCGTGACAACGCGCGTCGGTCCAAGGGGGCCAGCGGCCACGATGGCCGTACTGATGGCGTCCGTATTCACGATATCAATGGGTTTTGGCGTGGTTCTCCCGCTGCTGCCCTATTTGATCGAACGGTTGCTTGGCGCAGGAGGCGATGCGGCCCAGGTCGCGCAGTCGACCGGCGTCCTGACCGGGCTTTACATGCTGTCACTCTTTCTTTTCGCCCCGCTGTGGGGCCGATTGTCCGACCGATATGGACGCCGGACCATTCTTGTTGTTGGATTGACCGGGTTCGGTGCCACAATGGCCACCTTTGCGTTTATCGAGACGCTGGCAGCAGTCTATGCCGAACGCTTTCTCAGTGGCATGTTCGCGGCAGCGGTAACGCCGGTGGCATTGGCAGCCATCGGGGATATCGCGGCACCAGAACAGACGCGCGCGCGACGCCTTACATTTGTTAGTCTCGCCGGCGTGACGGGGTTTCTGCTCGGACCGATGCTGGGTGTGTTTATTGCACAGGGTACAGCGGATCTATTGCCAACGACCAGGTCAGTCGGCTCGTTGGCTTTCCCTTTAGCGGCAACGGCGATGCTGGCGTTTATACTGGCAGTGGCAGCCGTCAGGTTGTTGCCACGAGCCAAGGAAGCTAGCTCCGGCGTAAGCCAAGCGCCGGTTTTGGCGAAGACCTTCCGCACGCTGATGCCACGGATGCTCGCGCTCGCCTTCATTGTCTCGGCGGCCGTCGGTGTATTCGAGGTCGGCTTGGCGCTACGCGGAAAGCAGGAACTCGGGCTTACGCAGTATCAAGTGGCTGTAATGTTCACCGAATGCAGTCTGGTCATGATCATTGTCCTGGCCATCTTTTTCTCGCCGTGGATCAAAGCTGAAGCGACGCGCAGGTGCGATGAACCAACGCGTC
>JAYSUN010000313.1:0-13288 GCA_043719045.1 Hyphomicrobiaceae bacterium
AACCCAAAATCAACCTTACCGCGCCCCACGATCCCTCTCCGATGTCCCGGAATTTGATGGGCTACTCGGCACGTCGAATATCCGGGATCTCCCCTCACCACATTGAACGACCGCGCCAAGTGATCAACGCGGAAAGATCCCCGATATGTGTCACGCGGTGCCCGCGCACCAAATTCCGGGACATCGAGGAGAGAGAGAGAGCCAAGCAACACCCGCGCCAATCTTGTCGGAGGGGACCGCGCTTGCGGTGAAGTCCGACGTTGCTCGCTGACCAACAGGAAAGCCTATCCCCGCACACGCGGCTGCTGGATGAAGGGCCACGGCGACGGGAACTGCCCGACCGGCACTTCGATCAGTGTGGGCGCATCGCTGGCAATCGCCGCCGCCAATGCCGGGCGCAGCGCTTCCGGCGAGGTCACACGCGCTGAAGCAATGCCGAAACTGTCAGCGAGTTTCAGGAAATCCGGATTGGCCAAATCGCTGGCGATGACACGGTTGCCATAAGTCTCCTGCTGGATGCGGCGCACGTTGCCAAACGCGTTGTCATTAAATACCACAAACACAGCGCCGATCCGATGGCGCACCGCGGTTGCCAATTCCTGGACGTTGAACATGAAGCCGCCGTCACCCGAAATCGACACGACGGGCGTCGAGCCGAGCGCATGTTTGGCGCCGAGCGCTGCTGCGACGCCCCAGCCGAGGGTGCCTTGATAGCCCATCGACAACAGCGTCCGCGGCTTGCGGGCCTCATAGGCGATACGGGCGAGATAGCCGACTTGTGTGAGCTCGTCGACCAACACGCCAGCATCGGGCAAGACATCGCGAATCGCCTGTAAATAGGCCATTTGCGGGCCCACCTCACGCAGCATTCGGGCCCGCAGCTGCTCCCGGAACGCGCGACTTTCAGCGATGCGTCGATCAGCACCGGCGGGGCGGGACTTCAGCAGGCCAAGCAGTGCCGACACCGCTCGCTTGGCGTCAGCTGCAATCGCGATCTCCGGCGTCATGAAGCGCGGGATTTCATCGGCATCGATATCAATCCGGATGATCTTCAGCGCTGCATCATGGCCCCATTCGCCGAGAGCCGATTGCATCCGCGTCCCAATGCCGATCGCGACGTCGCAAGTCTTCCAGAAATGATTGCCGCCAGGGAGCGTGTGGCTCAATGGATGGCGATGATCCATGACGCCGCGGCCCATCCGATTGGCGACCACGGGGGCTCCGAGAAAATCCGCCAACTGTCGAATTTCATCGCTGGCATCGTAAGCGCCACTGCCGACCACAATGACCGGTCGTTCGGCCTTGGCGAGCAACGTCGCGGCGCGTTCAATCGCCGCCAGATCCAGCGCCGCCTCCGAGATAACCGCCACTTCGACCGGCCCAACCGGTCCGCGTCCGCCCAGGATGTCCGGCGGCAATTCAACCCCGACGGGTCTTGGTCGTCCGGTCATAACGTGCTGCATCGCAGTCTGGATCAGGGTCTGTGCGTGTCCTGGATTCTGCGCGCGTTCGGCCCATTTGGTCAGCTGCTTCAGGAGCGCAAACTGATCGGGAATTTCGTGCAGCAAGCCATGTCCCCGGCCGATCGCGTGTGACGGAATCTGGCCAACCAATGCGACCACGCGGGCGTTGGTGCTGTGTGCCGTTGCCAGGGCTGCGGACGCATTCAGAAAACCAGGACCAGGAACCACCGACATGGCCTGTGGCTTGCCCGTCGCCAATGCCGCTCCAAGGGCCATGTAGGCAGCGCCCTGCTCATGGCGCGTGTGGACGGCCACCAGCGCGCCGCAGCTGTCATGCACCGCATTGAACAAGTGGTCGCTCTGCACGCCAGGTAAGCAATACAAATTGCGGATGCCGTGCGCGACCAAGGCTCTGACCACAGCCTCGCCGCCGGTCATGTCTGTTGCGGTCGCGTGGTCGGGTGCCGTCATGTTGCGTGATCCCCTTCGTGCAGCTCAATCGCTCAGGCCTTGACGGCAACATAGTCGCGCATCTTGCCTGGATTGAGCAGTCCATGCGGATCGGCCTCGCGCTTGAAGCCGAGTTGATCCGCGTCGGCCCGCTTATGCCGACTGCCATCCTCGAGCGTGTAAACGTGCGGGTTGGCGATGAACACGCCGTTCGCTTCGTGCAACGCAATGATTTCGTTCAATCGCTCCGGCGTCGAATAGCGCACGATCGGTAACGCCGAAGACGTCAATCGGCCACCAAACCGGATGAATTCCAGATGCGGCAGCACCTCATCTGGGAACATGTCGTGCATCTGTCGGACGCTGTCCAGCAGTCGATCATGTGGGAACAGGCACTGCAGATACGTGATCGACCTGTCGACCTTGAGCCACTGCAAGGTCGTATGGTTCCAAGTGTACTCGTACAGCGGCTCGTGACCCGGGCTTTCGTTAAAGCTACGTTCGAGCGTGATCTGCCCGCGTCCAGAGACGACGTTTTTAAAGCTCTCCATCGAGGGCTGCGCGATCATGCAGATCAGGATATGCTTGCCATCGGGGCAATGTTGTCTGAGGTCGCGGAAATGCGCTGGGATCGGCCAGACCATCGGCGAGATCAGTTTTTTGACAATGCCATCCGACAGCGCGATGTCTTGACCGACTTGAACCGCAGCCAAGAAATCATCGAAGGCAACGATCAATTCAATCCATGGCCATGCGGGCGCCAGCGGCATTTCCAACTCCGTGATGATGCCCGTGGTGCCGTAAGCGCGATTGACCTTTTGTGCGGCGTCGCCACGCAGTTCAATGACGCGTGGTGTTTCCTCAAGCGTGACAATCCTTGCCGCCAAAATATTGCCCGGCTCACGCAAGCCACCATAGGTGATTGAGCCGATGCCGCCCGATCCGCCGGCTACGAAACCGCCGATGGTCGCCATGCGTTTGGTTGAAGGATGCATCCGCAGTTCCCAACCGCCGGGCCGGGTCATCGCGTCGATCTCGTGCATGCGCGCGCCACATTGCAAACGTGCGATACCCGGCTGCCACCAGAGCACTCGGTCCATGTGGGTCATATCGAGCAGCACACCGCCTTGCAATGGCACGGCCTGGCCGTAATTGCCGGTCGCAGCCCCGCGCACTGTGACGGGGATCCGGCGTGTCGCGGCCGCCGCCGCCAGTTTGATGACATCCGCCTCATGGCGCGGAGCCACGATGACATCAGCCGACTTGCCGTGCAGTGACTGGTTGAGCAACGGCGAGTACCAGAAGAAATCGCGCGATCTGCGCCGCACGACCCCCATATCCGTGACCACAGGGATGTCGCCGAGGTCCGCCAGCAGACCTGCGATGTCATAGCGATAGTCGGCAACAACGCTCATTGGTTCTGCAATCGTCATGGCTTCAGCCCAAGTGAATGGCAACACGGCTCAAGCCGCATGATGTGCCCGCTTGCGTGCCGCGGCGCAATCACCGCCTTCATCCTGTCGAAGGCTGCTGCAACTTTGAAGCGGCCGTGGATGACAGGCCGAAGGGTCGCTCTTTGTCGCAGCAATCTCCGCATGCGATTTTGCCGCACTGGGTCAGACCACACCACGCACCACGTTGACGTGCCTCGACCGGGCCCTTAGAAGCCCTATGAAATCTCGGATAAGCTGAGACCGTTGGCTGCCAGAATCGTTGCGATCCGGCACCCGCGGTCGTTGGTTTTTCGGAGGCTGCGGCGATTTGGCGCACAGAAATTTGCGTCAGACAGGGCCAAAGAACGTGGCTCTTGATCCGTGGGCTTGTACCCGCGTGGGCCCGCACTGGCTTAAACCTGCAACACGTCTGCTTGGTTAATCACCGCAGACGTGAAGCGAGAGACTTATGACCTGGGCGGAGACGTCCGCCGACTTGATGGAGTGATCTGACGTGGCTCGTATTGCAGGCGTGAACATCCCGACTCAAAAGCGCGTCGTCATCGCGCTCCAATATATTCATGGCATCGGCCCGAAATTTGCGAAGGAAATCTGCGGGAAGGTGAAAATCCCCAGCGAGCGCCGCGTCAACCAACTGACTGATGGTGAAGTCCTGCAGATCCGTGAAGCCATCGACCGGGAATATATGGTCGAAGGTGATCTCCGTCGTGAAGTCGCGATGAATATCAAGCGCCTGATGGATCTCGGATGCTACCGTGGTCTGCGCCATCGCCGCAGTCTGCCGGTTCGCGGCCAGCGCACCCATACCAATGCGCGCACCCGTAAGGGACCAGCCAAAGCCATCGCTGGCAAGAAGAAAGCCGCTTAGCGCCAGGTGTTCGGTGAACCGGGATCTGTGCTCCAGGACAGTCCCTGCACATTGATCGCGGCGCACCGGTACCGGTTGTTGATCACTCAGCCGGTTCCTGATCACTTCGAATGACAACAGTGGCGCTGTCTGCGCCCAGAACGAAGACCAAATTCCCATGGCAAAAGAAGCAGCCCGTCCCCGCAAACGCGAGCGCAAGAACATTTCGTCGGGTGTCGCCCACGTCAACGCGTCGTTCAACAACACGATGATCACCATTACTGATGCGCAGGGCAACACGATCGCGTGGTCGTCGTCCGGCACCAAGGGCTTCAAGGGCTCGCGCAAGTCGACGCCGTTCGCAGCTCAGATGGCGGCCGAGGATGCAGGCCGCAAGGCGATGGAGCACGGCATGAAAGTGTTGGAAGTCGAAGTGCTGGGTCCTGGATCCGGCCGTGAGTCCGCACTGCGCGCTTTGCAATCAGTCGGACTGCAGATCACGTCGATCCGCGACGTCACGCCGATCCCACATAATGGTTGCCGTCCGCGCAAGCGTCGGCGCGTGTGAGCCAGGCTGTTTGACCCGTCTGCAAACGAACCTGACACTCAAGCGTAACCGCCCCGCCGTCGGAGCGAGTTACGTGTCTCCACGCCCCTCGTTCGGGCTAGTGGAAACATCTGTCGATCATACCGGCACCGGCGGCATTGAAATTTGAGACTGACCACGAGCCGCGGGTTTGCCCGACCCGCGCCGTCAGCACCACGAGGCCGACCCATGGCGACGACCCAATCAATGCAGAAAAACTGGCAAGACCTGATCAAGCCGCAAAAGCTTCAGGTCACGGCAACCCGCGAGAAAAAGCGCATCGCGACTCTGATCGCCGAGCCGCTTGAGCGTGGCTTCGGCATGACCCTCGGCAATGCGCTGCGGCGCGTGCTGATGTCCTCGTTGCAGGGCGGCGCGATCACCACTATCCAGATCGATGGCGTTCTGCATGAGTTCTCGTCGATCCCTGGCGTCCGCGAAGACGTCACCGATATCGTCCTCAACGTCAAAGAAATTGCGCTCAAGATCCACTCCGAGGGAATGAAGCGCATGGTCGTCAAAAAGGAGGGCGCAGGCCCCGTCCGAGCCGGCGACATCGAGACCTCATCGGAAGTCGAGATCCTGAACCCAGAGCACATCATCTGCACACTCGATCAGGGTGCATCGGTACGCATGGAGTTTACAGCCAATACCGGCAAAGGTTACATCACCGCTGAGCGCAATCGCCCGGAAGATGCGCCGATTGGATTGATCCCCGTCGACAGCCTGTATTCGCCGGTCAAACGCGTCTCGTACAAAGTCGAGAACACACGCGAAGGTCAGATCCTGACCTATGACAAACTGACCATGCAAGTTGAGACCAACGGTGCCATTTCCGCCGAAGATTCGGTTGCCCTCGCCGCCCGCATTCTGCAGGACCAGCTGGCCGTGTTCGTCAACTTTGAGGAGCCGAAGAAGGCCGTCGAAGAGAAGCAGCAGTCAGAGTTGCCGTTCAACGCGGCCTTGCTCAAGAAGGTCGATGAACTGGAGCTGTCGGTGCGTTCGGCCAACTGTCTCAAGAACGACAACATCGTCTACATCGGTGACCTCATTCAAAAGACCGAAGCCGAAATGCTGCGCACGCCGAACTTTGGCCGCAAGTCACTCAACGAAATCAAAGAAGTGCTGGCCGCCATGGGCCTGCACCTCGGCATGGAAGTCTCGAATTGGCCACCCGACAACATCGAGGACCTAGCCAAGCGTTTTGAAGACCAGTACTAAAGACGACGTGATCAGTGAGCAGTCATCAAGTTGACTTCGGCTTGATCACCGATCACTGGAAACTGGTCACCTGACTGAACGAGGCTAGGCCATAGAACCTGCCCGTAAAGAACCACAGCGAAAACGGAACCAAAGCCTATGATGCACGGAAAGAAAGGTCGCCGCTTCAGCCGCGACAGCGCTCACCGCCAAGCCATGTTCTCGAACATGGCGGCGTCTCTCATCAGACACGAACAGATCGTCACGACGCTGCCAAAGGCAAAAGATCTCAAGCGCGTTGTTGAAAAATACATCACGCTGGCCAAGCGCGGCGATCAGAACTCGCGCCGGCTGGCCGCTTCACGCCTGCGCGATGAAGACATGGCGAAGAAGCTGTTCGAAGTTCTTGGGCCTCGTTACAAGGACCGCACCGGTGGCTACACCCGCGTGCTGAAAGCCGGCTTCCGCTATGGCGATAGCGCCCCGCGCGCCGTTATCGAGCTGGTCGACCGCGACGAGTCGGCCAAAGGCAAGGACGACAAGGCCCGCCACGAAGCTATGCTGGCTGAGGAAGCTTCAAAGCCAAGCAGCTGATCCGGTCACGCGTCAATCCACTGAAGCAATTGAGGCGTGGCCCGGTGGCCGCGCCGTTGCGCGTGTAGCGTCGAGGGCTGGCACGGCATTCGGCTGTCATGGCTTTGCATCGAACGCCGCCGCCTGCCTCGGGATCGTCAGCCGAAAGATGCTGCCGCCACCAGGGCGAGGCAGGTAGGCGATGCTGGCGCCATGAACTCTTGCGATCGCGCGCACCAGCGCCAATCCAAGACCCGCGCCGCCTTTGCTGTCCCGTGTGCCCGTAACGCGATAAAACGGTTCAAAGACTTTCTCAGTCTCGGCCACTGGGATGCCGGGTCCTCGATCCATGACGTCAAGCTGGATCGCGCTGGCCTCGGTTTGGCGCAGCGTCACCTCGACCAAGCCGCTGCCGCCATATTTAACGGCGTTGTCGAGGAGATTGCGGATCAGGCGTCGCACCAGCTTCACATCAACGTGCAGCGGCGGCAACGCCAGCGATGGCGCATCCAAGTCCGCCCCCGTCCGCGCGCATTCCTCGGCCACCAGCCCCGTCAAATCCACAGCCTCAGCGACAAAACCGCTGTCTGTGACCGCGTCGAGCCGGCTCGCGAGCAGAATTTCTTCGATCAATTCATCGAGTTCGCGGATATTGCGCGCCATCTCATCTCGCACTTCCACAGGCGTCGAAGGTGCGATCTGTTCAAGCGCCATCCGTAGCCGCGTCAGCGGGGTGCGCAGTTCGTGGGAGGCATTGGCCAGGAGAGATTTGTGGGCGGCCAGTAGAGCCTCGATCCGAGCGGCTGACCTATTATAGGTCGCAGCCAGACGCGCCACTTCATCGTGACCCGAGACCACGACGCGTTGTGAGACTTGGCCGTCACCGAGAGCCGCGACGCCGCGTTCCAGGTCTTCGAGATTACGCGTGATGCGACGCACGACGGGATAAGCCGCAATGCCCACAGCACAGGCGATCCCGAGCAACGCGGCTAGCCACGCAAAACGGCGCAGCGGCTGCCGCTCGGCCAATGGCCGCCCTGCCATCAGCCATCGACCGTCGTCCAGGGATAAGCCGACAATGCCATGGGGGCCATCATACAGGCGTGCGAGCGGCCGGCCGTGCATCGATACAGGTGGGGATGGCAGCGTACCGTCGCTACTATCGGCGATGCGTTCACCGGCGAGCTCGAAGATCGCAACATCAAAGCCGCTTAACTCCGACCAACGCATGACTGCGGTTTGCTGTTCGTCCGCTGACGCGGTCGCAGGCGGCAGCAGCCGTGCGGCGGCTTCAACAAAAAACTCGGTCCGGGGAAACCAGATTTCGCTGCGCTTGAAAAACTGCCAACTCACGGCCGCAAGCAGGGCCGTGAGCGCCAGACTGCCGAGCACTGCCAGGTAAATCCGAAAATAAAGTCGGCGCATCAGTCCTGCACCTTTGCAAACACGTAGCCGGCGCCACGCACGGTGATGATCCGGCGGGGTGCCTTCGCATCGTCCTCGATGGCCGCACGGATACGGCCGATGTGAACATCAATGGAGCGGTCGAATGCCGGATCATACTCTTGGGGGCCGCCGCGTGCCGCATCAATGATCTGTTCGCGTGACAACACCCGGCCCGGGCGCTCAGCCATAGCGAGCAGGATGGCGAACTGGTGGCTGGTGAGGATTTTGTCGTCTCCCGACAGACGCACCATGCGCGCGTCACGATCGACTTCAAGCCGACCGAAGCGCAGCACGTTGGCCGGCTCATTGAGCGGCCCTGCGGCGCGGCGAAGGCTTCGACGAATGCGGGCGAGAAGTTCCCGCGGATCAAACGGTTTGGCGACATAGTCTTCGGCGCCTAATTCAAGGCCGACAACCCGATCGGTTGGATCACCTTTGGCCGTCAACATCAGCACGGGCACTTGTCCCGCAGCGCCCGGCAGCGCACGCAAGGCTCGGAATACGTCAAGACCATCCGCATCCGGCAACATCAGATCGAGCAGGATCAGATCCGGTGTGGCGCGCTTCACAGCAGCCATACCCGCAGCCGCCGTCAGCGCAATCTCGATCTCGAAGCCGGCCGTTCGCAGATAGTCGGCCACCATGGCGGCAAGGCGCGGGTCGTCCTCGATGAGTAGCAGGTGCTGCATGGCCGCAGTCTAACCTATCATTGGCGGAACTTGAAAATCCGGCGCCGCCAGCCCAATGACAGGCGGCGCCGAACTTACGCGGCGGTAACGTCGTGCCATGTTTAGCCGCGGCCAAACCACCCCCGCGATCCGCGGTTCTGCCACCGGTCCACGAGCTTCGTGCGCTGCGCCGGGGTCAGCACATCAGCCGCATCGGTCAAGGCTTGAGTAGCCTTCTTGGACAGTGTTTCACCAAGAGCAAGTTGCTCGATCCGCACCTGCTCGATCGCGGCACGGTCGACCTTGTCGGCCTTCAAAGCCGCGGTCACTTTATCGCGCGCTGCCGCATGAGCCGCCTGCAGCGGCGCCAGGTCCTTGATGGCAGCCGTCGCGATCTCAGTGATCTTGGCCTTCTGTTCTGCCGTCGCATCGAGCTTGCCGAGCATGTAGTTGATGCCTTTGCCCGCCCGTTGGCTGGCGGTATTTGGGTCGAAAGCGCCGTGCATGCCAGGCCCGAAACTGCGCCACGGGTGGCTGGTCGCGCGGCCGATGCCGAAGCCTGCAAGTCCGATCAGCAAAACCGTTCCAGCAGCGATCCAGCCACGCCGGCGGCGGTGTCCGTTCCCACGGCACCGGCCGTTGCCACCAGGTGTGCCGGTCGTGTTGCCTGCAGCCGGAGCAGGATTGCCGGGGGCGTCAGTGGGGGAGTCGGTCATGATCGTGTTCCTCGATGTTGAGCACCCGATCGCTTCGGGCTGAACACCATCTACGCGCCCGCCGTGTCTGGCTGATGGGGTGCCACGTAAAGCTTTGTAAAGCTGCGGCCAAGCGGCTCCATGGGCGATGATACATGGGCGATGATACAAATTGCTGTGAGTTCAGTTCCAGGCTAATCCGCCTCACTCGAGCAGACTGACAATTTTCGACCAGGAGAGCGACGCATGGTTCGGTATCTGAAACGTGGCATCGATGCAGATGTGCGGGCCGATGCGGATGCAAAAGTTCGCGCCACTGTTGAAGGCATCCTGGTCGATATCGAAAAGCGTGGTAACGCCGCTGTCCGCGCGATGTCGATCAAATTCGACAATTGGGATCGGTCGGACTACCGGCTGACGACAGCCGAAATCAAGGCGTGCGTTGCGCAACTGAGCGCCCGTGGTCTCGACGATATCCGTTTCGCCCAAACCCAGGTTCGCAACTTTGCCGAACATCAAAAGGCCGCCCTGAAAGACATCGAGGTCGAAACGTTGCCCGGCATTATCCTCGGCCACAAGAACATCCCGGTCCAAGCTGTCGGCTGTTATGTCCCGGGCGGAAAATACCCGCTGCTCGCCTCGGCTCACATGTCCGTGGTGACAGCCAAAGTGGCGGGCTCTTCACGCATCGTCACCTGCGCGCCACCGTTTGAAGGTAAGCCCGCGCCCGCGATCGTCGCAGCCCAGCACCTTGCCGGCGCCGACGAGATCTACTGTCTCGGCGGCGTCCAGGGGGTCGCAGCCATGGCGTTGGGCACCGAGACCATTCAAGCTGTCGACATGCTGGTTGGCCCCGGCAATGCCTTTGTGGCTGAAGCCAAGCGCCAGTTATTCGGCCGCGTTGGCATCGACTTGTTGGCCGGCCCGACCGAAACGCTGGTCATTGCCGATGACAGCGTCGATGGCGAACTCTGCGCCACCGATCTGCTCGGCCAAGCGGAGCACGGACCCAATTCTCCAGCCATTCTGCTGACCACGTCCGAAAAACTCGCGCGCGCCACCATGGCCGAAATCGAGCGCCTGCTCGAGATTTTGCCAACCCGTGCGATCGCGGCCAAAGCCTGGGCCGACTACGGCGCCGTCATGGTTTGTGACAGTGACGATGACATGGTCATTGAGGCCGACAAGCTCGCATCGGAACACGTCCAGGTGATGACCCGCGACCCGGACTATTTCCTCAGGCACATGAAAAACTATGGCGCGCTGTTCCTCGGCCACCGCACCAACGTGGCTTATGGCGACAAGGTCATCGGCACCAACCACACACTGCCGACGCGGCTGGCGGCCCGCTACACCGGCGGTCTCTGGGTCGGCAAATTCATGAAGACCGTCACTTACCAGAAAATTCTCACCGATGAGGCCTCGGCCATGATCGGCGGCTACTGCTCGCGCCTGTGCATGCTGGAAGGTTTCGCCGGCCACGCCGAACAGGCCAACGTCCGCGTCCGTCGTTTCGGCGGCAAGAACGTCGCCTACGCCACCGCCGCGGATTGAGGCTCAGACCAGCACGCAGAACCTCTGATACTTTGCGTGACGGGACTTCGGGCCAGCCGCGTGTGCGCATTCCTCGCCGCGCAAGGCAGAGTCGATGAGGTTTGGTATCTGTCGCCGTGACAGCGCGAAGGTTACCAAGAACGCAGTCTGAGATCAGGCAGCGGCCCAATCGCCAATGGCGCGCGAGATTGCCGCCGCGAGATTGCCGCTTGCGTCCCCAATGCTCCGGGTCTAAATACCGGGCTTGAAGTGCCCCACGGCCCCGAGCCGAGGGTGTGCCGACGGTTCTGGGGAATCGTCTAATGGTAGGACTGCAGACTCTGACTCTGCCTGTCTAGGTTCGAATCCTAGTTCCCCAACCAACGAAATCAAACACTTAGCACTTCCCCGCCAGACTGCCAAAACCATTAGCTACAGATTAGCTACAGAGCGCCCCGCGCCGCTCTTCCCCGTGCTAAAATATGTATCATACCTGTTGCGCACTTACGCGCACCGCCTTATGATGTCCTTATGCAACACCGTAAGACCATCTCCCTCACCGCCAAGGACGACGCGTTCATCGCATCTCAGCTTGAAGCGGGCGAGTATGGCAACGCCAGCGAAGTCGTGCGCGCCGGCCTGCGGCTCCTGGAACAGGAACAGCTGCGGCTCGCCGCCCTCCGCCACGCCATCAGCGAAGGCGACGCCGCCTACGCCCGGGGCGAGTTCACTTCCTACACCGAACCCGGCCAGCTTGCCGCCGACCTTAAGGCCAAGCTGCTCAAGGATCACGAACGCTCACGCGGCTGACCCCGCCGTAGGCAGCGCCCTCCTCTGCGCCGTCGACTCGGCCTAATGTGGGGAATGCCCTACCGCCCGCCCCCGCTCGGCCCAAAGCACTTGCATGTCACGGACCCCGCCCGTGCCGACATCGACGACGCCCTGGCCCATCTCGCCCGCGAAGCCGGTTTGCAGGTGGCTATGGATTTTGCCGACCGCATCGATGTAGCGCTGTTCAAGCTGGCCGCCATTGGCCACGCAGGTGTCGCGCGCGATTGGCTCAGCCCTGGCCTGCGCATGACCACCCTTGCCCGGTATTGTATTTACTTCCGGGTGACACCCACGGAAACCCGCATCATTCGCGTGCTCCACGGCTCCCGGGACGTGAGCCAGGTGAATTTCGACGATAGCACCCCGTAACAGCGGCTACTTTCTCCGATCACACAGCTCGCCGTCCGGCACGGCCACACCGTAGGCCTTGAGCGCTTCCAGCAGCACCCGCGGCACCGTCCAACCGCCCTTGTTCTGTGCTGCCAACAGCTTCACAGCATCAACAACACTGGCCGGCACGCGCGCCTGCAACAATGCTTCCGGTTCGGCTGCCACGAACGGCGCCACGCGTGTCACCAAATCCGGCGCCGTTGCTCGCGTCGCGCGCCCCAATATGCCCTCAAGCTGCTTTGACATTGGGGTTCCTCCATAATTGGCTCAACTCTCCTGCAAGCCGCCCAATGTCGCGCGCTGCCGCACCGTCTGGTTCCACCAGGCTTGGCGCTACGCCGCGCATAGAGAGTTCCGGAAACGCCACCCGTTGGGCGATCTCGGCATCGAGTAGCGGATAGCCCGCCTTCTCCAGCTCCTTGCGCACTTGCCGGGCGATCACTGTCCCTGGCGTCACCATGGTCAGCACCAGCGCCGCAACAATCGGCCGGCCGTGACGCTCTGGCGTGGCGTTCAACTCGCCCACCAAATTCAACATGGCTACGGCCTCGCGCATATCCTCGGCTGCCGGCTTCAAGGGGATCAGCACCACATCGGCCGCGACGCAGGCGGCAATTGTCGTCTGGTTGCGGAATCCGGCCGTGTCGACCAGTACGATGCTATGTGCCGCACGCAGTTCAGCAACCGTCGCGCCGATGGTTTCCATCTCCGGGTTGGCAACCACAACCACGCCGCCCATCGGGCCGTCGGCATCGTGCAAGCTGGTGATGCTGGCTTGTGGATCGGCGTCGATCACGGCTGGCGCCTGTCCAAGGCTGAGCCAGTATCCTGCGAGGCTTCGCACCAAAGTGGATTTACCGACACCGCCCTTGCCACTGGCTAGCACAATGACGGTTGCGGGCGCGGTGGCATGAGGTCGTTTCTTCATGACGCCATGATGCCCATAACTTCCTGATGCCATCAATTCATATTGCCCATTACATCATCACCCCCATGACATCATTGCCACATCATCTGATGACTGTATGACTTAATGGCATAATAAACACATGACCTTATTTTATCTGCCAGCGCCATATTACGTCCGCGCATAAATACTGATATTATTCGTCCATGTTGGACGTGATAAAACCCCTCGATGCCGATTTACAA
>JAYSUN010000314.1:0-1667 GCA_043719045.1 Hyphomicrobiaceae bacterium
GATATCTTTTTATACCGACACTTTGACTACCGCAGGCCATCCCATTTGCTGATCTGACCAATCTCAAGCCCACCGACTCGGGCATGCGGCCGCCCCCCCGTCGTCATGGTCAACAGGAAGCAGATCTCGTCGGCGCGCGGTGCGTCCGGGATCATGGCCGTCATGGCATCGAAATGAGACCGCACGTAACAGGCATCTTTGTGGTGGATCGGCAAATCGATGGCAGCTCCCATCGCACCCATTTTGACAGCCGAAGGCACAATCGCGAGCGCCTGGCCGAGCACCTCGCGCATCGCATAACCTCCGGCGACGTGCCAAAGCGCCGAGTGCTCGATTTCGCCGGCGCTGCCGACAATCGCACCTTTGCCATAGGCCTCGATCTTGGTGATGTCGTTCCCAAGGGCTTCGACCAGTCTGCGGGAGCACTCCAAACCAAGCGGCTTCAACGCCTCCATCATTGGCGTGATATCGGCAACATAGCGCCCGGCGTACGGGTTGTGCACCACCGCCGCGACCCAGCCTTTGCGGATCGGAGTCGGAAGTGGCGGTCCACCATCGTGAACCACGTCTTCGAGGCCAACAACGATTTTGCGCACGCGAATGTCCATGATGTCCCTGCAGAGTCTGCAACAGCTGCATCCAACCGTAGTTGCGGCCAGCTTACAGCAAGCCACGCGTGGCCAGATTGCGCATGAGGTCGGCCGCGCCAAAGGTCCAATGCGGCGCGTCCCCGGCATGGACCATGTGATTGATCAGGGCGCCCAACTCAGGCGCGTGAATGGTGACGACATCGCCGACTTTGTGGGTGAAGCCCATGCCTTTTTGCCCACGGTCTTCGACGGGCGCGAACATGGTGCCGAGATAAAGGATCGCGCCGTCTGGATATTGGTGGGTCGAGCCGATCATCTCAGCCACCAGGTCGGCCGGGTCGCGTGCGATTTCCGTCATCGACGAACTGCCGGTCATGTGGAAGCCATCCGGTCCGTCAACCGCCAGCCGAACCGTTATCTGTCGCACGGTGTCGAGCGTGAACGTACTGTCGAAGAAACGCACAAACGGGCCGACCGCCGCCGATGCATTGTTGTCCTTGGCTTTTGACAGGAGGAGCGCTGAACGGCCTTCGAAGTCGCGCAGATTGACATCATTGCCGAGCGTCGCGCCGACAATCCGGCCGCTGGACGCGACCACCAGCACGACTTCGGGCTCTGGATTGTTCCAGGTCGAGCGCGGGTGGAGTCCGGCTGCCATACCGTGTCCGACGCATGACATGGGCTGCGCCTTGGTGAATATCTCGGCGTCTTCACCGATGCCGACTTCAAGATATTGCGACCACGCGCCATTGGCGATCAGCGATGTCTTGAGCTCCAACGCCTGCTGCGACCCCGGTTTCAGCTTGCGTAAATCCCCGCCGAGCAGCTTTTCAACGCTTTGGCGGATGGCCGCAGCTTTTTCCGGCGCCCCTTTGGCCTGCTCTTCGATGACCCGTTCCAACATCGAGCGGGCAAACGTTACGCCTGCGGCCTTGACCGCCTGCAGATCAACGGGGCTCAGCAGCCAGGGTTGCGCCGCATCGCGCACGTCTTCCGGTGTGTTGGCGATGATTTTTGCCAATGGCCCGAGCCATTCGCCGGGGGCCACCCGAATCAGCGTTACCGCATCTGTGCGCT
>JAYSUN010000315.1:0-4496 GCA_043719045.1 Hyphomicrobiaceae bacterium
TCGGAATGATGGCGCTGTGCGACACGGCCATCCGCTTCACGTTCAATGTCGACCCTGACAAAGTCGGCAGCGGTTACACCTACATCGGTATTCCCGCTAGCTTGCAGCACATGAAACGTGTTGAGGCCGAGTGGGAGCAACTTGCATACGGGCCCGGGCCGTTGCGCGAGAATGGCGTGTTTGTTCGCTGCTATATCAGTTTTAAACTGCTGCACCGCGCGAGCAGGGAGATACTGGACGGCAAGAAAACCCAGATCTGGACGGTTCGTGGTGGGCGCATCACCTCAATGGAAGAGGTCTTTGATCGGGAATTCGTCCATGCCTTCATGCGTTTTGCTGACGCGCAGAGGTGGGACTACGCTTTGGATAATGGGATACTCCGATTGACCCCACCTGCATGAGCGGTGCGGCCAAATTGGCAGCTGCGCGAGGCATGATCGTGTCAACTCTCTGGCAGGTCAGGTCCCGGTTCATTGGCCTGCGCGAAGTTCGCGACACATTCCGGGGTACCGAGATCCAGGTTGGGCGCCAAAAGGAACGCCCACGGATCACGGTCTCGTCTTGCTTGCGCGTGCCGACACGCGTATCCGCCAAGCCGGCTGGCACGCGGTCAGCGGCAGGACCGGTCAGAACTGTTCCGGTTCGGTATGACTTGCCTTTCAGGGCGTTCTAAGCTGCTGTGGATAGCAGCGTCTGTCAAAGGGGTGATGAGTTGTTCGGTCCTGAACAGTTTGGAGGCCGTGTGTGAGGAGCGACCCGGAAGGCGTTATTGTTGGTTTTTATCACGCGTGGCTGTTGCGCGATGTTCCGGCAGCAATGGCATATTGCCATCCGGACGTCCGCTTTGCGCAACATTTCACGGATCCGGATTTGCCTTTCACGGGGGAGACCATTGGCGTGAAGGCGCTCGAAGCGCGGGTCATGCAGGTCTTTGCCGAATGGGTCTTTCTCGACGGGAAACTGCTAAACCTCGAAGTTGACGGGGCAAGCGCACGATCGCAATGCCCGTTTCGCGCGCGCCACATCGCAACGGGTGAAGTCTTTGACGGGACTTTCCGCTATCGTTGGGTGGTCCGCAATGGGCAGATCACCGAGATCGACGAGTTCACCGATATCGCGCGGCTGAAAGCTTTTCTCCAGCTTCTGAAGGGGGCCATCCGATGACTCCATCGGCTGCCAGCTCACCGGCTTGGTTTGAACGGCTGGCAGGGATCGAGCCATTGGAGGACGCCGTCTTTGATGCGGCATTGGTGGCTGACATGCAGCACGCAGCGCAGCGAGGCTTGCAGCCGATCCGATTCTCGACGCCGACGTTCAAGGAGTATCAGTCGACCGAGGTGCAAGGCTGCAGCAAAAATTCGTTTCCAGCATTTTCAGTGACGGCTGGAGCGTGTGCGCTCGATTGCGATCACTGCCAGGCCAAAATCCTGGAACCGATGCTTCCGGCAACGACGCCGGAGATGCTCGACACGAAAGTCCGCAGCCTGGTCGCGACGCAGGATCTGCAGGGCTTTCTGCTCTCTGGTGGCTCGAACCGGCGCAATGAGATCAAGTACGAAAAGTTTCTACCGGTCGTCGAAAAACTGAAGCGCGATTTCCCGGGCTTGAAAATTGCGATCCATTCGGCGTTGACCGACGAACGCCGCGCAGGCCAGATGGAAAGTGCGGGTGTCGATACGGTGATGATGGATGTCATCGGCGCGCAAGAGACCATCCGTGATGTCTATCATCTCGACCGCAGTGTTGATGATTTTGAGGCGACGCTGGCGGCTTTGTGCGCCACACGCATGGAGGTCGTGCCGCACATTGTGATCGGGCTGCACTATGGGCGCATTCTCGGTGAGGCCCATGCGCTTGAAATCTGCGCCCGGCACGGCATCCACTCGCTGGTCCTCGTGGTGGTGATGCCGTTTTATGCCCGCACGGGTATGTTCGTCACTCCAGATGCGCATGCGGTGGGGCGGATATTCATGGCGGCCCGGCAACGCTTGGGGACCAAGGCGGTATTGCTCGGCTGCGCCCGCCCGCCCGGCATCCACAAGCGGATCGTCGATGCCTACGCCGTGATGGCCGGGCTCGATGGCATCGCGTTCCCGGCCGACGGGGTCGTAGAGGTCTGCCGGAGCATCGGGCGTCCATTTACCCAGCAACATGCCTGCTGCAGCGTGAAGGTGGGCGGCTCACTTGCGTTGTCCAGCGGCGCGCTCAGATCCCATCGTCCATTGCTGACCCTGAACGCGCGACCTGTTGCCAGCGGTGGCCGGTGAGCGGTCAAGTGCAACGTGGTTGCGCTGACGTCCGACCTTGCTGTCAGCTCACGCCCTTCGGCCACCGTGGCCCGGGTCGTAGACCACGGGGTTGGACCCGGTGCGCCTCGTCAGATCACTTCAATCCGAGATGCTTTTCCAGCCAGTGGATGTCATAAGTGCCGTTTTGGATGTCGGGTTGCGCCACGAGATCCATGAACAGCGGAATGGTTGTTTCGATGCCGTCGATGACAAATTCCGATAGAGCGCGCTTGAGACGCATCAGGGCTTCGGTGCGGGTCTTGCCGGTGACAATGAGTTTGGCGATCAAGCTATCGTAGTGGGGCGGTACGCGGTAGCCGTGATAGGCGCCGCTATCGACCCGGACGCCAAGACCGCCGGGCGGATGCCAATAGGTGATCTTGCCGGGCGATGGGCGGAATGTTTTCGGATTTTCAGCACAGATGCGGCACTCGATGGCATGACCCGTGAGTGTCACATCCTCTTGCTTGACCGACAGGCCGTGACCAGCCGCGACGCGGAGCTGCTCGAACACGAGATCCATACCGGTAATCATTTCGGTGACGGGATGTTCGACCTGCAGCCGCGTGTTCATCTCGATAAAGAAGAACTCGCCGTTTTCGTAAAGAAACTCGATTGTGCCGGCGCCGCGGTATTTCAATTTCTGCATGGCCTGGGCGCAAACCTTGCCGATGCGGGCGCGCTGGTCGGCATTCAGCGCCGGGCTCATGGCCTCTTCCAAAACTTTCTGGTGACGCCGCTGGAGCGAGCAATCGCGCTCGCCGAGATGAATGGCGTTGCCCGTGCCGTCGCCAAACACTTGGATCTCGATGTGACGTGGCGTTTGAAGATACTTCTCCATGTAGACGGCATCATCGCCGAATGCGGCCTTGGCTTCGCTACGCGCGGTACTCAAGGCCATCGCCAGTTCATCGCCCGTGTTGGCCACCTTCATGCCACGGCCACCGCCACCGGCTGCAGCTTTGATCAGCACCGGAAAGCCCATGGCTTTGGCGACTTTTTGCGCCTGAGCTTCGGTGGTGACGGCACCGTCAGAGCCGGGTACCACAGGGATGCCGAGTTTTTTGGCGGTTTCCTTGGCTTGGATTTTGTCACCCATGGTCCGAATATGCTCAGACGTCGGGCCGATAAAGGTGATGTTGTGCTGTTCGAGGATTTCAGCAAAGCGTGCATTCTCGGACAGAAAGCCATAGCCGGGATGAATCGCATCGGCCCCGGTGATCTCACACGCAGCCAGCAAACGCGGGATGTTCAAATAACTTTCGGATGCCGCCGGCGGGCCGATGCAAACACTCTCGTCGGCGAGCCGGACATGCATGGCGTCGGCATCCGCAGTCGAGTGCACGGCGACGGTTGCAATGCCCAATTCCTTGCACGCCCGCTGGATACGGAGCGCAATTTCACCTCGGTTGGCGATCAGGACTTTGTCGAACATGATCAATCAGGCAGCCGACACTAGGCACCTGGGCATAGGATGATGAGTTCCTACAGCCCCATGGCCTATGGTCTACAGCCCTCCCCTTCTCATTCTACGATGACCAACGGCTCGCCAAACTCGACCGGCTGGCCGTTGTCGAACAGGATGGCAGTGACAGTGCCGGCGCGCGGGGCCGGAATGTGGTTCATCGTCTTCATGGCCTCAATGATCAGCAGAGTTTGACCCTGCGACACGCGGGTGCCGATTTCGATGAAGTTGGCAGCTCCAGGCTCGGGCGCACGATAGGATGTTCCGACCATCGGTGATTTGATTGTGCCCGGATGGCTGACCGGATCGGCTGGTTTGGCCGGTGCGGCAACGGGAGCCGGTGCGACTGCCGCCTGCGGCGCGTGCGCAACGGCAGCGGCCATGGTGATCTGGCGGGCGACGCGAATGCGCATTCCCTCGCGCTCAAGTTCAATCTCGGTCAAGCCCGTTTCATTGAGCAATTCAGCCAGATCACGGATCAGAGCATGCTCTGGGCTGCGCTGGTCTTTGCTGTCTTTAGCCATGCGGCTCGGTGTCCCCCAGGTGTAAAGCGCGCTGGCACACGAACGCTCGATACGATGACGCGTCCAACGGCAAACAAGGGCGGCGCGCGTTGCGCATCCAACCCCAGATCAGGTGCGACCTCGTGTATCAGTTTTCCCCGGCCTGTCAAAGCAACCGGCTGAGGTTGTGCACGGCTTGGCTAACGCCCCGTTCACCGTGTCAGAAACTTAGCCTTGGCC
>JAYSUN010000316.1:0-4494 GCA_043719045.1 Hyphomicrobiaceae bacterium
ACCGAAACGCCGCCAGACAGTGTTGTTTGAGTTTCCAACTGCGCCGCGCTCCGGCGAGGACGTGGTGAGCTTGAAGAATGTCCACAAGAGCTATGGCAAGCGGAACATCTATGAAGGTCTGGACTTCATGGTGCGGCGGCGCGAACGCTGGTGCGTGTTGGGGATCAACGGGGCAGGCAAGTCGACGCTGCTGAAGCTGGTGACGGGATTTACCGAGCCGGACAAAGGCCAGGTCGCTATCGGCGGCAGCGTCAAACTGGGCTATTTCGCACAACATGCGATGGATCTGTTGGACGGCGAGCAAACTGTCTTTCAGTCATTGGAAGAGTCGTTCCCGCAGGCCGGGCAGGGTTCGTTGCGCTCGTTGGCCGGGTGCTTTGGATTCTCGGGCGATGACGTCGAGAAAAGATGCCGGGTATTGTCAGGTGGCGAAAAAGCACGGCTCGTGATGGCACAGATGCTTTATGATCCGCCGAACTTCCTGGTGTTGGATGAGCCCACCAACCACCTCGATATTGTCACCAAGCAGATGTTGATCACAGCGCTATCGCAGTACGAAGGCACCATGCTGTTTGTTTCGCATGACCGGCATTTTCTGGCAGCCTTGTCCAACCGGGTCTTGGAGTTGACGCCGGACGGCGTCCACGTTTACGGCGGCGGTTACACCGAGTACGTCGAACGCACGGGCCAGGAAGCGCCTGGCCTGCATCCCTAAGGGCGGGCCCGAAGTTCGCGGTCGCAGCAACGTCTGTGCGCCACAACGATCGCGGGGCTCAGTTGGCCGATCGCGGCCTTACCCCCACATCACTGCCACACGGAACCCTGCAAAAGCGGGATCAGCCGTGACCACGGTTAGGCCTTCAACGCGCGCTTGACCGGCAAGCATGCGGTCGAACGGATCTTTGTGTGCCGACTCGATCTCGGCGCCCGTGACCATGTGGGCGGCAGTAACCGCCAGCGGGGTGAAGCCGAGTCCGGCGACTCGCGCATCGAAGTTGGCCAGAAACTCAGCATTAAACGCCAGTTTGCCGATGCGCCGCTTGACGGAGATCTCCCAAGCGCACGACGTACTGACGAAGACATCATTGGCCGTATCGAGAAGCGCAGTCTGCATTTGGATCGGGATGCGATCCCGCGCGCCAAGCCACCAGATCAACACGTGAGTGTCGAGCAGAAGCTTCATTTAAACAACGTACTGCTGGCGCCGAAAGCCGCGTCCAGCTCATCAGGGCTGAGCGGCTCGAACAGGGCGTCGTCATCGGGAATCACAAGCTCGCCTTCCTGACTACCAAAGCCGGCCCGGCGCAACTCCCCTCGTTCCGCGCGTTTGTAACTACTGAGCACGGCGACGGGTTTGTCGCCCCGAGCGATCACGATCTCCTCGCCTGCTTCCACTCGCCGAAGGAGTTCAGAGAGGTTGGTTTTTGCGTCGTGGACTGTGATGACGCTCGCCATGATGTGTGCCCGATCGAGATTAGCTAAGTTGACTAACACAAGTGGATAGGGTTGCAAGCGTCAACAGCCGTGGCCCGCGAGGACGCAAGTCACGTGCCTCGCTGCGTGGACTGTTAACGCATCGGTCAACAACGCCAGAGCAACATCCTGCGCGTCCATTCACTGGTCGCGAAGGGACGACAGTGCGTCCGTACGCCACGCCTTTCTCGGGTCTCAAAATATGGCCAAGAAATCTGAAAATCAGTCACCACTTGTAACCAAGCCCTCTACGATTTGCCGGGGCCCGCAGGGCGAGCGTCATGGCGTGACCAACGTGAATGTCTTGCTCGCGAGCTTGCGATTGTTTTGCCAAAGTTCAACCGTCTACTTGCCCGGCACAAGTACCCAATCGCTATTCAGGGCCCAATAGAACTTTGCGCCGGTCTCACCGATCCAGCGCTGGTCGTCGTATTGATCGCGGAGTTTTGCTGCGCCCCCTCCGGGATTTTTGAAGCCGAGCTCAGGGTAGAGCCAGACCACCGTCACCACCGTGGGGCGCTCATTCTGCTCACCATTGATATCGGTGACGATGCCGAATGACGTGCCCGCCTTGGCCGGAATAATCGTCGTTGATTTGGACAATTTTGCGTGGGTGGTTGAGATTTGGCCGGTCGAGATAGTTTCATCTTTTCTTACGACCAACTCTTCGGGGCTCATCAGGCCGAAGCCAACGACATTGATACTGCTAATGCGCGCCGATTGGGCAATGGCAACCGGGGCAGATAGAATTAAAATCAGGTATGTGAGAATTGCACGCATTATGTATCCCTTCCGCAAATCACAATTTAGCTGCAAAAGTTGCTGGCGGCCAATGGACCCGCAAGCAAGGCCGGCATCGTAAACTGAATCAAATTAAGCTGGATCACGCGAGTGTGGCGTCGCGCCTTGGTTGATCGGTGTTCCGGCTCGACCGGTATCAACCAAGGCGCGATGAACGCCACACTCAGCCCATGCTTTTGCTCGTGGCCCTATTGTCGCGCCAAAATTGAAAGAAGCCGCGGCCATTCAGCAATTTTGGCGCGACGGGCCACTAGAGTCCTGTCGATATTTAACAGTCTCAGTTGCAGACGAGCAAGGCAAATTGCGGACTGGCCACTCTAGATCCACCACTGCCAGAGCTTGTGGGCTGCTTGGCGCGCAAGTTGCGGTGATGACTGCAGACATGCCCGGATGGGGCGTGTTGCCCATCGGTCTGGGATGTCGGATATCTGGGCTCCAAGTCTGTGCCCCAATTGTGAGCCGAGGCTGCCCGGTGTCCACGTCTGTCCGCGTCGCAACCCTGACCGGTTCTGATTTTCACGATGCGTTGCCGGCTTTGGCGCGATTGCGCATCGCTGTGTTTCAGGATTGGCCCTATCTCTACGCGGGCACACTCGCTTATGAGCAAAGGTATCTTGATCGGTTTGCCGCAACGGCTGATTCGGTGATTGTTGCGGCATTTGATGGGGCTGACATTGTGGGTTGTGCAACGGCCGCGCCGTTACTTGAGCATGAGCCGGAGTTTGCGGCGCCGTTTATTGCGGCTGGCTATCAACCCGAGCTGATCTTTTACTTCGGGGAAAGCGTGTTGCTGCAGCAGTATCGTGGCCGCGGCATTGGGCATGCTTTTTTTGATCATCGCGAGACCGCGGCGGCCTGCAAGGACGGGATGACTCACACGGCCTTCTGTGGCGTTGTCCGCCTTGAGGATCACCCGGCGCGTCCCGCAAACTACATGCCTCTCGACGCGTTCTGGATGAAGCGCGGCTATAACAAGGTGCCAGATCTGATCGCGCACTATGATTGGATCGATGTGGGTCAAGCTGAGAAAACCAAAAAACCGATGCAGTTCTGGATGCGGGCGCTGCCACGATGACCCGAACTGTGACCATCGCCGCTGCAGCTTATCCGCTGTCAAAGTTTGCGACGCTTGGAGCCTATCGCGACAAGCTCGCGGCTTGGGTAGCCGACGCGTGTGCGCGCAAAGCTGAGTTGCTGGTGTTTCCGGAGTACGGCGCGATGGAGTACGCGGCGGCGGCGGGCGAAGCGGTTGCGGATTTGGCGGCTTCACTCGATGCGGTGTCTGCAGCAATACCGGAAATGAATGCGGCGCATGCCGAACTGGCGCGGCGTCACCGGTTGCATATTCTCGCCAGTAGTGGGCCGCAGCGCTTGCCTGATGGACGCGTGGTCAACGCCGCCCGGCTGTTCACGCCGTCAGGCAGGATGGGAACGCAGCACAAGTTGATGATGACCCCGTTCGAGAAAGAGTGGGGGATCTCCGCGGGGACGCAATTGAACATTTTTGCTACGGCACTTGGCCGCATCGGTATTGCGATTTGCTATGACAGTGAGTTCCCGCTGGTGGTCCGTGCGCAGGCTGAGGCGGGGGCCGGCATTATCCTCATTCCGTCGTGCACGGAGTTCATCTCGGGCTTTCATCGGGTGCGAACAGCAGCCCTGGCACGCGCGCTCGAGAGCGGTTGCATCACAGTGCAGTCGCCGACCGTCGGTGCTGCGCCATGGTCGCCGGCGGTCGACTACAATTCAGGGGCGGCAGGCGTATTCGCGCCGGCTGAGCGTGGTTACTCCGATACCGGCGTGTTGGCTGAGGGTCGGATCAACGAGGCTGGCTTGGTCGTCGCGACAGTCGATTTTGAGCGCCTTGGCGAGGTTCGATCGACAGGGGAAATGCGCAATTTTCTGGATTGGCCGTTGCAGCCCGGTGCAGCAAATCTGGCGACCAAGGTGACCCTGGTTGACCTGCATTGATGGCGCTACGGACCACCAGTCGCCACGGCATGCATGACGCGACCGGGTAGGAATGAGAAGCCACCGGCAACGACCAGGGCGCCGATGAAGATGCCCGCCATCGACCATTTGTGCGCATTGGCTTGATGACGACGGGCACGGGTGACGGCCACGACCAGCATGATCGGTGTCAAGATCGCAAGCAGATGAATCGGACTGAACGCAGGGCAATTCAATTCATGAAGTCAGCAGCAGCTTGATCGCGGCTTT
>JAYSUN010000317.1:0-13226 GCA_043719045.1 Hyphomicrobiaceae bacterium
TCAAAACCGGTGTGGTCAGCAAACGCAAAGTCGATGGTGTCTTCGTCGCCATTGGTCATGCGCCCGCGACGGCGTTGTTCAAGGGACAGTTGGAGACCAACAAAGGCGGCTATCTCATCACCAAACCCGACAGCACGGCCAGCTCGATTCCCGGTGTCTTTGCGGCAGGCGATGTCAAGGACGAGACGTTCCGTCAAGCCGTCACTGCCGCCGGCATGGGTTGTATGGCAGCCCTCGAAAGCGAACGCTATCTGGCGCACGCGGCGATGCCGATCGCGGCCAAGTAAGTGGCCTTCCGTTAGTGTCAACCGCGGCCATGGTGACGGCCGACTGGACGCCGGCGACCCGACACTGTCGTTACGATACGGTCAATTTTTGCAGGGACACCAGTTCCTTGATCCCTTTGCGCGCGAGGCCCATCAGGGCGTCGAACTGGTCTTGCTGGAAGGGCGTGGTTTCAGCGGTGCCCTGAATTTCCACGATGCCACCACTGCCGGTCATGACAAAATTGGCGTCCGCGTCGGCGTCGCTGTCCTCGGGGTAGTCGAGATCGAGCACGGGTTGACCGCCGTAGAGCCCTGCCGAGACGGCAGCGACCTGATCGCGCAAGACGCCGTCCTTGACCATGTCGCGAGCGCGCATCCAGGCGATGCAATCATGCAGTGCGATCCAGGCCCCGGTGATGGCGGCCGTGCGGGTGCCACCGTCAGCTTGCAGAACGTCACAGTCGACGGAGATCTGCTTTTCGCCGAGCAATTTCAAATCGACAACCGCGCGCAGTGAGCGGCCGATCAGGCGCTGGATTTCCTGCGTGCGACCGGAAGCGTGTCCCTGTGTCACCTCGCGACGCGTGCGGTCCTTGGTGGCACGCGGCAGCATCGCGTATTCAGCGGTCACCCAACCGCGCCCTTGACCTTTGAGCCACGGTGGAATGCGTTCCTCAAGGCTCGCCGTGCAGAGCACCTGGGTATTGCCAAACTTGACGAGACACGAGCCCTCGGCGTGCATGGAAATACCGCGATCGAAGGAAATTCGGCGCAGTTCGTCAGGCTTACGTTTGGACGGGCGGGTCGGAGTGGACATGGGGCTCGATCAGGTTGCAGCAGCGGGTGACCGCTGGACGGGAATGCCTCGTCCTTACGAGTCTTTGACGTTTGCAGCAACCGTGAAAAGCGGGCTGATGTCAGGGCTGCTGCGGCGGTGGCTCAGGCGTATCGCGGCGGCGAGCGCCCGACAGCAAGGACCGCAGCACACCCGGCAAATCGCGCACCACTCGCATGACGCCACCGACGGTGTCCTCGACTGCGCCGATCGTACGCTCGCCGCGGCGCAGGCGTTGATCCAATGCCGCCATGGTCCGGGCCATGCCAGGATCGTCGTCCTCAAGCCAAATGTGGAAAACACCGCGATAGACCGAGCCGAGGCCGACCGTGCGGACAAGACCACCGGCGCCGTCAGCATCAAGCCCTGCAGCAGCCAGCATCCAGCGCTGGGAATTCAGGAATGGCATGATCAAAGTCGTGTCGGCCTGACCCGCTGCCACGATTGATTTCATGGCCACTTTGTAGGGAGTCAGCGCGTCGAAGCGGGCCATCAAAACTTCAAAGAGGGTGTCGCGGGCGGGTTGACCGACCGAGCGTTTAGCGACTTTGGCCAGCACCTCGTCATCGACCGCGCGCATGACGGCTGCAACAATCTGGCTCTTGGCGCCAAACGATTTGCGCATTTCAGCCAGCGGCACGCCTGCAGCTTCCGCAATGTCGAGTAGCGTCACGTCCGACCACGGCCGGGTCGCGGCGAGATCCAGGGCGGCTTTGACCAGTTGGCCTTTGGGTGTGGTTGCATCAAGCATCGGGTCGGCCTCGTGCGGCAGGGGGTCTATCATCTGATATGGTGATCCCACCGGCGCAGACAAGCGACTGTGCAAACGGCCGCAGGCGCACTAGCAGCGTTTTGGTTCAGCCACTTCCAGTTCCAGGCCGAAGTCCACTTCAGCAGACCGCGTGCGTGCTGCGCTATTAGCCGCTGCGCCAACTCGGCGTAGATCCTACGATTGGTTCCGAGGCCACGGTTCGGATCAGCCTCCGGTAGAGGTTCGCTTGGGTCCCCGCCGCACCTGCTTGCGCGCGTCCGCACGACGCGGCGATGGCGGAGTTTGTTGACTCGGCGGAGGCGAACACGATGCAGCTGTGGTTCGGCGCGTTCTCAAATAGGGAAAATCAGGCAGGTTGTGGTGCCGTGGGCATAAAGCTTGCCGTTGGCGTCGACGATGCGGCCTTCGGCAGTTCCGGTTTGGCGGCCGATGTGAACAATCCGTCCTTCGGCGCGAACGGGACCGGTTTTGTCGCTCATGCCGCGCACGAGATGGACCCGATATTCGAGGGTCGTATAACCTTTGCCTGCTGCAAGCATGGTCTGGACCGCACAGCTCATGCAGCTGTCGAGCAGCGTGCCGGCCAAACCGCCGTGCACCGAGCCAATCGGATTGTAGTGATCGATCGATGGCGTGCAGGTGAAAACGGCAAAACCGGCTGACGCTTCACTCAACGTGTAGTTCATCATCCGTGCGATCGGCGGCGCCGGTAACCGGCCTGCCAACATGCCCTGCATCAATTCCAACCCACTCATTGAGCGGATCGTTGCCAGCGGAATAGCGCCGAAGGCCGGCAGGGTACTGGTTTCCGAAGTCACGGGAGGTTCCGTCATCATTTGGGGTGGCTCGGGTCAGGCGCGGCGCAGTTTTGCCAGGGCCGCGGCCACGTCAATGCGCCCATCATAAAGTGCCCGACCTGAAATCGCGCCCTCCAACACGGCGTGCTCCGGCTCCAGCAGCCGATCGATATCGGCCATATCAGCCAGGCCACCCGACGCGATCACGGGAATTGACGTCGCCCTTGCAAGTGCCGCTGTCGCGGTCCAGTTGATGCCGGCAAGGATGCCGTCACGATCAATGTCCGTGTAGATGATCGCGGACACGCCAACGTCCTCAAACTTGCGGGCGAGGTCGATGACGGTCAATTCGCTGGTTTCGGCCCAACCCTGGGTCGCGACCCTGCCGCCCTTGGCATCAATCCCAACGGCAATGCGGCCGGGAAACTTATTGCAGGCGGCGCGGACCAAGTCAGGGTCACGCACGGCAACGGTGCCGAGAATGACGCGGCGGATACCTTGGGCGAGCCACATTTCAATGGTCGCCAAGTCGCGAATGCCGCCGCCCAGCTGACAGGGCATCTTTACCACGCGCAGAATTGCATCGACGGCCGCGGCATTCACAGGCTTGCCGGCGAATGCCCCGTCAAGATCAACGATATGGAGATAACTGAAACCTTGATCCTCGAACGACTTCGCCTGAGCGGCCGGATTGTCGTTGAACACCGTTGCCTGGTCCATCTCGCCAAGCTTCAGCCGAACGCATTGGCCGTTTTTGAGATCGATCGCGGGGAACAAGATCAAATTGGGCCTCCCCGTCACGACGACGAGCATCAAGTTGTAGAGCAAAGCGCTGCCCTGGGATTGCTATAATGTTCCGGCATACACACCCAACACGCCTTCCGGTCAAGCTCACCTGCACCTGATTTTGTGAAAGTCGCCCACCGTGTCCGAGATCCCGACACTCTCCCAACCCGAAACCGATCCACCGGCCAAGGCGCGACCGCTGAACGAGTCGGATGCCGTTGAGATATGGATTGCCCGATGGTTGCGTGTGCGGCCGATGGCACTCGCTGCGCGCTATCGCTGTGACACAAGGCGGCTTTACGACATCTGGTGGGGGAAGGCCTTTCCGGGCACGCGCGCGCGGGCGGAACGCGAGTTCCTCGAGCGTTATCCCGGCGTGGCAGACCGGACCGCCTTTGGCTACAAGCGCATTCCGCGCGGCAGCCACACAGACCCGCGGCAAGGCGGTCTGTTCGATTGCATACGTTAAATTCAACGATATCAGCAACTTTCTCAACATCTGAAGTCTGGACCACGCAATCCGCTCTTGGCCGACTCATGATACCCGCAATCTCACTTCAAACGCTTCGGTTGTGCCGGTGGCGACAGGTCGCGAGGACGCGGATGCACAAGGCTCTGGTGACTTTGTTTTGCGCGGCTTTCGGGTTGGGACTCGCGGCTGCGCCCCCACCAACGGGATCGTGGGAAAAAGATCCCGCCTGCGCGCATCTTGACAGCACGAGTGTCCGCCGAATGTCGGACAGCTGGGCGGCGGCTATTACGGCCGGTGATATTGAAGCGGTTACACAATTGTATTCGAAGGACGCGATCCTGATGGGGTTGCAAGAGCCCGCAGTCCGGATTGGCCAGACCGAGATCGCCGAACACTATAGCCGTCTGCTGCCAGGCAAGCTCAGCTTCCGAACTGAAAGCCGCGTCATCGAAAACGAATGCAGTCCCGTCTTGGAAACGGGCGTCTATGCGGTAACACTTGGAGTGCAGAGTGCCGCTTTGACTGCACCCCCCGTTAAGATCCGATACACAGTCATGTATGGCTTCACCGGCGACGTGTGGCGGATCATCCACCACCATATGGAGCTTGAGCCAAACCAGATCATGCCCGAGCCAGTCCCCACTGGTCCGATCGTGACACGCTGGTCGACAGGATCGATCACGCCGCGGACGAACGACATCACACTTCCAGCAGCGCCTTTTGCCGTCCCGCAATCACCGCCGGTGATTATTTTGCCGACGCTGCGCTTGCTCCTGTCAACCAGCCGTCCGGAGCCGGCAGCGGCCCCCGACTTGGTCACCTCCCCGCCGGCACCGTCGGTTGCGGCCATCGACGCGCCGCCGGCGCAGTTTACGGTCGGATCACGCCCGCCGGAGATTGCCGTGGCCCCGGAGATTGGCGTGGCCAAAGTTGAGTTCGACAACGTCGAGGTCCCCCGGTCATTTGCGATGGGGGTATGGCCACGGGCGGCGCCTGACGTTTCGGCCCCGCTGGCCGTCGTTGCGGCTCCTCGCGAAACGCTCGCGATCAGCGCCAAGGCCTTGGCGGCGCTGGCAGAAACCACCGCAAAAATCGCGCGCTTGACCCAGGGGCCGTTGCCACTGCAATCCAATCCGACACCAGCTGTTGCCGGTTATGTAAAGCGCGCGCCATCGGACCATATCCCGGCAACTGTTGCCACGAAGCGTCCGGTCGGCGCGGCACTGCTGGCAAAGCCCGCGCCACTCGGTGGCCCGACTCGCAATCCCACGAAAACAAAGAACAAGGCGCAGGTGCCAGTGCCGCCGGAAGCCAGCTCATCTGACTACAAGCCGGGACGCTGGGTCGATGATCGACCCGTATTTGGCGAGTGAGCGGGGCTAATCATACCGGCGCGCGGAAGTTTTGTTTCTGCCGCTGGTGCGGACAGGCGCCTGCTCTTGTCTTGCTTGCGCATGCCCACATGCGTCATCGCAAGCCGGCTGGCGCGCGGCCAGCGGCAGAACCGGTGAGAATTTTTCCGGTTCGGTATCATTCGGCCTCGTCTTCCCGACCAATCAGGGCCAGTGCACGAGCCCGGCGACCCATCTTCGTCACTTGGTGCACGAGCGCCTCTTCACGGCCGTGCGTCACCCAGATTTCCTCAGCGCCTGTGGCTTCGATGGTGTTGAGCAGTTCTGGCCAATCGGCATGATCTGAAATGATCAGAGGTAACTCGACTCCGCGTTGGCGCGCGCGACCACGCACCCGCATCCAACCGGAGGCGCAGGTCGTGACCGGATCAGGCACGCGGCGCGACCATTGGTCGTTCAGCGATGCCGGTGGGCACATCACGATTTCACCGGCGAGTGTCGACGGCGCGTCCGTCATGGCCCGAAGTTCGCCCAAATCCTGACCCAGCGCGACATAGAGATCGGACATCGACTTGAGCGCACCATGCAACCAGATCGGGCGATCATAACCGGCCTGCCGGAGTAGCTTCATGACACGCTGACATTTCCCCAGACTGTAGACGCCGACCAGATGCGGCCGCTCCGGGAAGCGAGCGTGCGAGGCCAACAGCTTGGCGATTTCGCCGGATGCGGGCTCATGCCGAAACACAGGCAAGCCAAACGTTGCCTCGGTGACAAAGAGATCGCATGGTTGCAGATCAAAACTTGCGCAGGTCGGATCCGCTGCCCGTTTGTAGTCACCAGACACGACAGCGCGCTGGCCCTGATACTCCATGACGACTTGCACGGAGCCCAGAATATGACCCGCGGATGCGAACCGCACATTGACGTCACCAAGCCTGATGTCGGTGCCCGTTGCCAGCGCTTGAAACGCTCCGGCGCAGGTCTCGCCCATGCGCAGCTTCATGATGGCCAACGTCTCTGAGGTCGCCAACACCGCGTGATGCCCAGAACGCGCATGATCGGAATGGCCATGTGTGATGATCGCCCGATCAACCGAGTGCGGCGGATCGATGTAAAAATCACCGGGGGCGCAATACAGACCGCGCGGCGTCGGCGTCAGCCAGTCCTCGAAACGCGGTGCAGAAGCAGGCATCAAGGTGCGAACTCGAATGACAGTTGAGTGTTCCACGGCCATCCGCCGTTACCATTGAACGAGTAGGTGGTGGCAACAAACTGGATCACAGACTTGCGACAGGCTGCGACACTGGACGGGTTGGGGGCAAAGCGGATTTTTGTTGCAACGCAACATATTTCGAGTATGGTGCATTGCACAAGAGCTGAACAACGCCCTTGCCGACATTCCCTACCGCTCCGCGGATTTGCCTCAGCCCGACCGCACTGCGGTCCTCACTCATCGATGGACATCGCCATGACCCCGGATTTCGCCCGCCAAGCTGAAGACATGCTCAAAGCCGCTCAGGAAGCTCGCATTCCCGACCAGGTCAAGGTCGTCGTCGAGCAGGGCGTCTCGCAGGCTCGCCAAGTTGTATCGCAGGTCAACGACCTCGTCGCCCAGAATGCCAAGACCACTGAAGGCATGTTGGTTGCTTACCAGGTCGGCGCCAAGACGATCGGCGACAAGATGATGGAAAATGCCAAATTCAACACTGAAGCCGCGTTCAGCGCAGCGACTGCCATGGTCCACGCCAAGTCGCTCCCGGAAGCAGCCCAGATGCAAGCTGAGTTCATCAAGCATCAGCTGACTGCAGCTGCGACTCAGTTCCAAGAACTGTTCCAATTGTCCGGCCGCGTTGCGCAGACCGCTTTTCAGCATGTCGGCACCGCAACCGAGCAGTCGTTTGCCGCAGCTCCGGCTTTTGCCGCGGCCGTCGCACCGAAGGCTAAAAAGGCTCGCTAAGCGATCCTGAAGTTATCGAGATGGCCGCAAGGCCTGTTAGGCTCCCCGTCACGTGTGAAGCGTGGCGGGGAGTTTGTTTTTATGAGCTCGGCTTGTCGTAGGCCCCGCGGCATGCGCCGGGGTGTCAGTGTGGTGAGTTCGGAAACGGAGTGAAATGCTAGAGCATTTTTCGGTTTAGTGGAAACCGGTTAACCACAGAAAATGCGATCAACAAAAAATCTGGAACGCTTTCAAGAGCCACATCACGTGGAAAGCGCGCTAGCACCGTCGTCCTCTGGTCAGGGCACACGGCGAGGCCGCAACGCTTGCGCGCTGCGGCCCGACGAGTGGATCAAATCCCAGTGGGCTTACCACCAGCGGCGGAAACCACCGCGTGAACCGGCACGTTCGCGGTCATTTTCTTCCTGTTGGATGTGCCGACCGGCACTGGCCTGAGCATTTCTGATCCGCTCGCGCTCACTGCGGGTCACAATTCCATCGGCTTTGGCCCGGCGCTCCATTTCCGCAATGCTAGCCTGTTCAGCGCGCAGATCGGCGACTTCACGAGAGGTCAGCGAGCCGTTGCGTTGGCCGCGAGCAATTTCGGCGGCCTGCTCGGCTTGGGTGCGGTCAATGCCAGGGGTCCTAGTGCTGCCCCAACCACCCCAGCCGCCCCAACCACGACCACTATCGGCCAAAGCCGCGGTGGACGTCAGAGCAACGGCGGCAACCAGAACGGCAGACACGGTGCGGAGCGTCGACATGGTGTGGAGTCCTCGATCTCAGTGGCGGGCGGTGATGTGCCCGCCGTTGTCTGTGCTATAGAGCCCGTCACTTGAACCGGATCTGAAGCACTCACGCAGCCGCCGTTCATTTTTCGAGACCACCGATGCATCGCTTTTGGGCCGACCTGACCACCGAAGAGTTTTGCGGCCTTGATCCGGAGACGACGATTGCGGTTTTGCCAATCGCCGCCATTGAGCAGCATGGACCACACCTGCCGGTGTCAACTGACACGGAGATCGCCCATGGCATGGTGCGCGAGACGATGGCGCGATTGCCGGGGCGGCTGGCGAAAGCCATGACTGTCTTGTTTCTGCCAGTCCAGCAAATCGGCAAATCCAACGAACATCTGCGCTCACCCGGCACGCTGACACTGTCGGCGGAAACCGCCATCCGGGGCTGGACGGAGATCGGCGAGGGCGTTCATCGCGCCGGATTGCGCAAGTTGGTAATGGTCAATTCTCACGGCGGCAACGTCGATGTGATTTCGATCGTGGCGCGGGAGCTGCGCGTGCGGCTCGGCATGTTAGCGGTCGCGTGTCAGTGGGCGCGCTTTGGCTCACCCGCCGGGCTTTATACGGAACAGGAGAACGCGGTCGGCATCCACGCCGGGGATATGGAAACGTCGATGATGCTACACTTCCGGCCGGATTTGGTGAAGATGGCCAATGCGATCAACTTCGAACCGACGACGCTCGAGATCGCGAAGTCGTTCAAGCAACTCCGCCCCACCGGGGTGACCGCATTCGGTTGGATGGCGCAGGACCTGCACGCAGCGGGGGCGGCTGGTAACGCGTCACGCGCAACCGCTGAAAAAGGCCGCGCGACGGCTGAGTTCCGCGCTGAAAAATTCATCGAGCTGTTAGACGACGTGGGCCGGTTTGAATTGCAGCGTCTGGCTTGAGCCGAACTGCGCACCAAGACTGAGCCTCATCCGTGGCCGGCCACATCTTATTCAGCGGTGATGCCGTTGTCGCGAATGACAGACCCCCAGCGTAGACGCTCAGCTTTCAGCATCGCGTCGAAAGCTTCAGGGCTGGAGCCGATCGTTTCAATGTACTGAGCTTTCAGTTTGTCGGTCACGGCTGGGTCCTTCATCGCGACAACCACCTCGGCGTTGATCCGCGCCAAGAGTTTCGCATCCATTCCTGGCGGCGCGATGAAGCCGGTCCACGCATCCGCATCAACGCCGCCAACACCCTTTTCCGCCAACGTCGGTACATCCGGCACGAACGATGAGCGCCGCGGCGTCGTGACTGCCAGGATTTTAAGCTTGCCCTCCTTGGCAAGTTCGCCAACGGCCCCGAGCGGCAAGACGCCCATCTGGACATCACCACGCAATAACGCCGTGATAGCCGGCGGTGATCCGGCAAACGGAATATGCGCGGGCTTGGCGCCGACCTGACTGGCGATCAACGCCATCGCGAGATGCGAGACCGAGCCCTTGCCAATCGAACCATAGGTGATTTTTTCGCCTTCGGATTTCAGCTTTGCTAACAGGCCTTCGACGGTCGCGATGTCTGAGTCAGCCGACACGACCAGCGCGCCCGGCTGTGACGCAATATGGCTGACCGGTGTGATATCCTTAGCCGGATCATAAGGCACGGTTTTCATGATCAGAGGATTGACGACAAGAGGTCCCATGATCGAGAGGCCGAGGGTGTGTCCATCGGGAGCTGCTTTCGCCACCACGTGGGTGCCGGTATTGCCGCCCGCGCCCGCACGGTTCTCGACGATCACCGTTTGATTGAGCCGCCTTTGCATCACATCGGCCATCAGCCGCGCCATCGCATCCGGCGTGGAGCCGGCAGCAAATGGCACGATGATCGTCACCTGCTTGGTCGGCCACTCCTGTGCGACGGCCGCGGCCATACTCGCACCCAACATCAATGCCGCTGCGGCACCTGTCCAGATCCGTTTCATGCGACATTCCTCCCGTGTTGGTCTTGTTTTTCAAGGTCTGCTGTCGACCGACCCAGATAGACCCCGTCGGTCTCCAACTGCGCCTGCAAAACCCGCGTATCAATCGCGGATGGATTGACGCCTTGCGTGATTGCCAAATGCGCGCCCGTCGCTGCCGCCTGTCCCATGACAAAGCATGGCCCAGACACACGCGCTGCAGATTGCCCGTCATGATCCATCGATGCACATCGGCCTGCAACCAACAGATTGTCGACGCCGGCCGTGACCAACATGCGATAGGGCAGATGATTGAAGCCGCGCGCGTGCGTCGTCCAACCCCACTCGACATCACCCGACACGTGTTTCTCCAGCGGCCAACCATTGACGCCAATGCTGTCGTCAAAGCTGACACCCGCGAGCACATCCTGCCCCGTCAGCTGGTACAATCCACGCACCCGACGTGTCTCACGGACACCCAGCTGCGGCGGAATATCGACGATATAGGACTGCTCAAACCCCGGCACGTCGGCTTTCAGAAAGCGAAAGAATTGCGCCACCTGACGGCGACCCTCAATCTCACCGGCCGAGAACTGCTTCGCATCTGTTGCATCAACCGCCCGGCCTTGCGCAGTCTTGACCTGCGTGACGTTGGCCCGCCACTCGATTGGGTTCTTCTGCGGGCGAATGATCACACCACGACGCGGAAACGCCTCGTTACTCCTCCGCTCCGCGGCCGTCATCAGGGCATCGATCTCGCGCACGCCGGTGAGCGCTGCTTCAGGCGTGACGTTGTTGACGCGGAACATCGTCGTTGGGAACAACAGATTGCCATGGTCATCGCCAACGTCATACTGAGCCCCGGCAAACGCCGCGAGATCGCCATCGCCAGAGCAATCGATGAAGATCTGACCCAGCACCGCACGTCGCCCTGATTTCGTCTCGACGATCACCGCCGTGATCCGCGAGCCGTCCATGAGTGCGCGGGCGCCAAACGCGTGAAACAGAATTTCGGCGCCTGCTGACAGGAGCAGATCATCCGCCGCGATCTTGTAAGCGGCCGTGTCATAGGCCTGCGCCAAGGTGCGGCCGAAGATGCTGTGCGGCTCTCGCAGACCGCCGAGATGATCGATCCGGTCGAGTAGATTATCTGCAATTCCGCGCGCCACCCGTTTCATGGCACCGTAGACGTTGGCGTGCAAGCCGCAGAAGTTGGTCACGCCCGCAGCTGTGCCCATGCCGCCCAGAAAACCATACCGCTCGATCAACAGAACTTTGCGGCCAAGCCGCGCGGCCGTTGCAGCAGCAGCAATCCCTGCAGGTCCGCCACCGAGAACAACCACCTCGTAGACATCATACACCGGTATCGACCGCGCGGGTTCATCGATTGTGCGGACTGCAGCCGACATTGCTTTTCGGCCTCAGCGTTGCTTGGGCGCGGGCGGCGCGCCTTTGGCTGGATTTGCCAAGCCAGCTCCCATCTCAGCATAGCTCGCGCGCGACGCCGTCGCGAAATCCAGCGCAATGCCGCCGATCACCAGAACTGTGAGACAGCCAATCAACACACGCAAATTCCGTGTGTGTGCCCGATTCAACGCGGCAATCTCACTCTCGCTGATCCGCGCGTTGTCGTCTGGCGTGCTGACCAACCCGAGGATGCGCCTTTGCATCGAGCGATGCACCACGCCATGATCCTTGACGGCGATACCGGCACGCGCCGCAATTGCAGCGCCGATCTCTGGATACGGCATCTGCATTTCGACATCGTTGGAATCGACGTAACCCAGCACGACGCTCTGGCCGTCCTTCAGGATCACGCGCGTCACCGTCAAGAGAATCGGTGCCAATGTCCCGCCGTAAACCTCGCTGCGGGTGTCGACGCCTGCAACCTGCTCAATCGGGATCGCGCGGTTGTCATAGCGAAACAGAAAGAAGGGCCCACGCTTGCCAATCACCGGGACCGTCATCTTGACCCCGTCGGCATCAAGCGCGACCCGCGTCCGCACCGCATGGACCAATTGCTGCAGGATCAAAGCCATCAGAGCGGTAAATGCCAGCGCCAGCATCAGCAACACAATCGTATCCCCAACCAACCCGCGCGATGCCCGTTGGAACAACATCGGGCCCAGGCTCGCGTAGAATGGCAACAACAGCAAAAACGTGAAAGCCAACACGATGCGCCGCCCGCCACCCGAGCGCCAGACCCGCGTTCGATTGGCGTGATCAGGTGCCGCCGCGGCAGCAACCGGCACTGGGTTTGAGGTTGCAACGCTCATCACTGTCTCCTGTCACCGCAATTTGATCGACATGCCATGTGTGGGGCTAACTGCGCTTTCCACCTGCTGTGACTCATGAAAGCGCCCTAGCCTCGTTGTTTTGTCGCATTTTTTCCGGTTGAGCGGGGTCCGCTTCGCTGGAAAATGCTCGACTGGTATCTCAGAGCAAACGTTCTATATCTCACCAGCGCCTATCTGGACGACAAATCGGGGCATTTGCAAGTTCACGCGCCCCACAGCAACATCTAGACGTCACCGTTTCGGAGGCTCCCATGTTCTCGTTCCGCAAGAAAGTCGAAATGCCGGCCGCGGGCAGCGCCCTCAAGGGGCGGTCCACTCCATTGCCGACGGCTGCCACGCATTTCGTCTTCAAACGACCTCTGAAAGGCCCATTTCCAGCGGGAGCCGAGGCCGTTTACGTCGGCATGGGATGTTTCTGGGGCGCTGAACGCATGTTCTGGACCTTGCCTGAGGGTGTCCTGATGACGGCGGTCGGCTATCAGGCCGGCTTTACACCGAATCCAACCTACGATGAGGTTTGCTCAGGCCAAACCGGCCACAACGAGACGGTGCAGGTGGTTTTTGATCCCGCCAAAATCAGTTTTAGCATGCTCCTGAAGACCTTTTGGGAGAACCACGACCCAAGCCAGGGTATGCGCCAAGGCAATGATGTCGGCACCCAATACCGTTCCGGAATCTACACCACCACGGCCGCACAGAAGTCTGAGGCTCTCGCCTCGCAGGTTGCATTCAACCGCGTGCTCACCGCCAATGGCTTTGGCCCAAGCACCACTGAAATCCAGGACGCGCCCGAGTTCTTTTATGCGGAGGACTATCACCAACAGTATCTGGCCAAAGTGCCTAACGGATACTGTGGCCTTGGCGGCACCGGCCTGTCGTGCCCGGTTGGCATTGCAAAGCCGACGGCGGCTGAATAAACCGGCGGCCAGCCTGTCATCGCATCCGACGCCTAGTGGCCCGTCGCGCCAAAATTGCTGAATGGCCGCGACTTCTTTCAATTTTGGCGCGACATGAGGGCCACGAGCAAA
>JAYSUN010000318.1:0-1657 GCA_043719045.1 Hyphomicrobiaceae bacterium
ATGCACGAGCCCCGGCTCGATTTCACGAGCAAACGAGGACGCAGCAATTCTACCGTCCCGCACGGCAATCAAAAATATCGCTCCCACCTGATCAACTTGAGCCGCCAGCGCCACAAGACTGTGCCAGCGCGCGGTGATGTCACGAACCTTATCCGGGCCGTAAACAGCATCATACGTCGCATGCCAAGCTTCGATCAACGCCACACGCACCGCCGGAATCTCGACCATTGTCACGCGGCGGATTTCAGTCTCAGTCATGCGCGTGCACTCACAAAAAAACTGCAAAAACACTACGCCAGACTGAGGCTATGAATGAGCCCACAAGCGCGAAAGCAACAGTTAGACAAGGCCCCGTGAACCATTGCGCTTTATCGTCAATTTCAGCTGCAAACGGGCGCAAGTGATACCGCACTGGCAACGCCCCCTTCGGCGGTGGATCGTCATAAATGTTGTACCCGATCCGAGATGTAAACGTTTGCTCATCCCCCAGATGATCGACAAACCGCAGGTGCGGATGCGCGACCGCAGTCTCGATGTTTCGCGGGTTGCCTTCACCCGTCCAACCCGTGATATCCGCGGCAGCCGTCTTGGCCGTCGCATAGACACCAAGCCGCCAGAGGAACCAGACTACCCCCAGCGCCAACGCCAATGGCGCGGCCGCAATTGCGAGTGGCAACGCCAAACTTGCGATCAAAACATCGCGCCACATGCCTCACTCCCTTAGCGCGCGGCCTGAACCCATGACAGGGGCTCGAACGACGCCACCACTACTTGCGTGGGTCCGCCACATCATCAATCGTGAGTTCAATCCGATTGCGACCGCCCCACGTGTCGCGTTTTAGGGTTCCCGCGATGTGTAGTGGCATGCCGCCTGTGGCAAGCAAAGTGTCGCCCATCGGTTGACCAGCTGCGCGAAAAGCGACCGCTTCGATGCGGGAGCCGTCACCCGCTTCAAGCGAGCACTTGACGTGATTCTCGCCGACGATTTTGGCAAACTTAACCCGATGCGCCGGAAACACAAATCGGGGCTGCGGATTACCCTGACCAAACGGACCCGCCCGCTCGATCAACTCCATAAACTCGGAGGTAGCACTGGCTGGCGTCAGCGCGCCGTCAATCTCCAGCACTGACGTCGCGCGCGCGGCTGATGACGTTTTGTGCAACACCTTCTGAAGATAATCTGCGAGTGCATCGTACTTTGCACGCGAAACCGTGAGACCAGCTGCCATTGCGTGCCCGCCACCCTTGTCAAGATAGCCAGCCGTCACAGCTGCTCGAACGGCACTGCCGATATCAACACCTCCAACCGAGCGAAGTGAGCCCGTACCCTGATCCTTCGGGGTGCCCCTTTCCCCTGTGCTCCAAGCGATCACGCACGACGGCCGGCGGAAGCGTTCGGTCAACCGCGACGCAACTAGGCCCACGACGCCCTTGTGCCAGGTTTCCGAGCCAACCATCACAAGCGGCACTTCCGGGTTGGCCTCCACCATGCGCTCCGCTGTGGCCATTGCCTCGGCCAACATCTCCTGCTCGATGGTGCGACGCTCACGATTGAGCCGATCCAGCACCGCAGCAATTTTGGCGGCTTCCTGCTCATCATCAAGCGCCAGCAAGCGGGAACCAAGGCCGCTGTCACCAATCCGCCCGCCGGCATTGA
>JAYSUN010000319.1:0-4479 GCA_043719045.1 Hyphomicrobiaceae bacterium
TTGACGTAGCACAAGTCTAGCGCAGACTTATTCGTTCGTTCACGGGTTTTGTTCTGCCTGTGTTCAAGATGACTTGGCGCGCGCTGGGTTGAGGGTGTGTACGTTGGAAGTAACAGTAGGGGCCAGCCCATCGATATGGTCTGCCCACTTCTGCAAGGCGGGGCGCATTTGCTTCTCGTAAGTGGCAAAGTTGTAGTGCGTCGCGGTCACGCCCTTCTTGCCGTGGTGCAGAATGGCGTCAAGCGTCGTGTCGTCGGCAATCGAGTTTTCGGCAAGCCACGTGGTAATGACCTTGCGCATGTCATGAAGCCGAATGTCCACACTGGCATGGTCACGCACCTTTGCCATAGCCCGCGACACGCCTTGCTGGCTGATATGCCCTTGCACCCACACGTCACCGCGTCGGCCATTCGGCGCTCCTTCGAAAACGTGCATGCCGTTGGAGGATGTTGCTAGGGCGGCCGTTACGATGGCAGCGGCTTGCTTGGAAAGCGGTACGAACTGATCAGCCGACTTTCGTTTCATGCGCTCGGCCGGTATTTCCCAACGCGGTGAACTGGTGTCGAGGCCCTTCAATTCTGCCGTGGCCATGCCCGCTACTTCGTTATTTCTCTGGCCAGTCAGGAAGCCAAGACGAAGGATGTTGCGCATCGGTTCCGTAAGTCCATCCGCAGTTGTTATCGCGCTCCAAAGCTTCAGGAGTTGTGCGTCCGAAATGCGAACCTTGCGGGGCTTTGACGCGTGCGTGAACCCGAGCCCCTGAATTGGATTGATGCGCACCAGACGCCGCCGCTGGCCCCAACGGTAGGTACCTGATAACGCCGAACGAACTTGGTGAGCCGTGCTTTTGGATACCACTTCGATGTCTTCGAGTACGTCTGCGAAGTCATCAGCGGTGATGTCCGCGGCAAACCGTGCACCAAGCTTGGGGAGAACGAACTTGGTGAGCGAAAGGCCGTAGTTCTTCAGCGTGCGTGCGTCGGACTTGTCATCCTTGGCGACGCGTTCATCCCACAAGCCCTTCAAGGTTGGTCGGCTCGCGTCCTTAACGTCCCTTGCCAGCACGTCAACGTCATCGGATGCGCCCGCCGCGACGTTGAGGGCCTTTGTTCGTGCGTCCGCCAAGTCGATCACGTCGAACTCGCCAATCGACACTCGACGCTGCTTCCCGGCCACAGAGAACCGCACGGCATAGGTGGCCACCCCGGACGGGAACACAGTCAGCACAAGCCCTGGCACACCTGCAATTTTATAGTCGGCCTGCGTCACGTGCCGAGTCTTCGCGATCTTGCGCACGGCCTGTTCATTGTAGGGGATTGGCTTCTTGCCGGGGGCTTTGGTCCGACGTGCTGCTTTCACAGGCGATGATGTGTTGTCGCGCATATCTTCCTCTCACGGATTGATACGCGAGTAATCTCATCATTTGGCTGACTGGTCAACATAATTTCGCTGACTTCGAAGTTCTCGCTGACTACTGGCTGACTAGAGAATGCGACCTTCTGTGCACTGCTGAATTGACACTCAAGCGCCACATCGCCCCGTTTGGAGTGTACACTACACTGTTATTGCTACTTATTTTGATGTGTCTTGGGGGTATCTAGGTATGGCACGACTCATGGGAGACCACCCGTAATAGCTTTACGAATGATGTGCTCTACCAGCTGAGCTATCGCGGCAGCATTGGACAGGGCAGTTCAAATCCCATCCACCAATGCGCGCTGGTAGCGTAGACGGTTAGACATAGCAAGTGCGCGTCCACACGCAGTCCATTGAAACGATTTCGGCAGTGCTGAAGTAAACTTGTCATTCGACCCCCAAGTCCGTTGGCTGCACACCCCTCCCTCGATGTCCCGGAATGCGGCACGCGAGCAGCGCGCGCGAAATATCCGGGATCTTTCCGTGTCGATGACACGGCACGACCGTTCACTGCGGCCGCACGTCATGAACGACGTCAAATGACTGATCGGTCACGCCCTTATACCAATCCGCACAAACACTGGCTTCTGCGGGCTGGAATCCGCGCGCGGGGCTGGCCGGGTGGCCGCGCGCCAAGAAAAGAGACGACCAGCCCGCAGCCCCCTACAAGAAAGAGTCAAGATTTCTGCGGCCTGGTATGAGTGGTTGACGGATCGGAATTTCAATGTTTGTTGACGTCGTCGGACAACACGTCCGGCATGCCGATGTCGGGGCCTTGAACCCCAATGATTGGAGTGACGAAAATGACATCCAGAATAACCAACAGCCTTTGCATAACCGCATGGACGGCGATCGCGACTGCAGCGATGCCGTTGCCGGTTATGGCACAGGGAAACGTCAACATTTACTCGTATCGTGAGCCGGGCCTGATTGAGCCGCTTCTGAAGGCGTTCACGGCCAAGACGGGTATTGTCACCAACGTTGTTTTCGCAAGCGCGGGTTTGAACGAGCGGATGGCGGCAGAGGGCGCGTTAAGTCCCGCCGATCTCCTGTTCACCGTCGATGCCGGGCGCCTGTCCGAAGCCAAAGCCGCTGGCCTGACACAAGCGGCTTCAATCCCGGCTGTGACCGCCGCGGTCCCGGCAGCTTTCCGTGATGCGGACGATCATTGGTTTGGCCTCAGCCTGCGCGCGCGCGTGATTTATGCGTCGAAGGATCGCGTCAAGCAGGACAGCATTACGTATGAGGACCTCGCAGACCCGAAGTGGAAAGGCAAGATCTGCACGCGCTCCGGCCAGCACGTCTACAACACGTCACTGACCGCAACCATCATTGCCCACAAGGGTGAAACCGCGGCCGAGGCATGGTTGAAGGGCGTCAAAGCCAACCTCGCGCGTAAACCCGCGGGCGGCGATCGCGAGGCAGTCCGGGACGTTTATTCCGGGCAATGCGACATCGCCATCGCCAACACGTATTACATGGCGGCAATGCTCAAAAACCCCGACCAGAAGGCTTGGGCGGATAGCGTGAAGATATTGTTTCCAAACTCAGCTGACCGCGGCTCGCATGTCAATATCTCTGGCATGGCCCTCGCCAAGCACGCACCGAACCAATCCAACGCGCGCAAACTGATGGAGTTCCTGGTCTCGGACGAAGGTCAAAAAATTTACGCCGACGTCAACAATGAGTATCCGATCAGCGCAACCGTTGCGGCGTCGGATGTCGTCAAAAGCTGGGGCCCGATGAAGCCCGACGCACTGCCACTTGAAAACATCGCCAAGTTCCGCAGACAGGCCTCTGAGCTGATGGACAAAGTCCAATTCGACCAGGGTCCGGGCACCTGAGTGGATCACAGACGTGGCCATTGCCGCGCGTGGGTGAACTTGAGCGGCCAAGTGTGGGCGCTCTCGATCCAGTGATCGCCCGTGGCGATCCGCGCGCGGGGCTGGCCGGGTGGCCGCGCGCCAAGCAAAGAGACGCGCGCGGGGCTGGCCGGGTGGCCGCGCGCCAAGAAAAGAGACTACCAGCCCGCAGTCCCCAAGAGCAGAGAGTCAAGATTTCTACGGGCTGGTATTATGACCATTGGTCGACACTGCGAAAATCGCATAGGGTTGCCTCGCCACTTCAGCCCATGCTGGAGAATGGCTTGCCAATGGAATGAGCAACTCTCGCAATGTCTCTGCAATCACATCGAAGATTAGCAAACGTCACGGCGACGATCCTGGCCGGTGGCCTGTCGCGTCGCATGTTTGAAACGGCTGGAACCGCTGGCGATAAAGGCCTGCTGGATCTCGGCGGGCAAAGCATGATCGGACACGTGATCCAACGGATTGGCCCGCAAGTGCTGGCAACGGTGTTGAATGCCAACGGCGATCCCAGCCGTTTCAAAGGCCTTGGACTGCCTGTGGTCATGGACCCGATTGAGGGCTTCGTTGGCCCCTTGGCGGGCGTGTTGGCCGGTATGCGTTGGACGGCCGCACATCATCCGACGGCCACCCATACTGTCACGGTATCGAGCGATGCGCCGTTTCTGCCGGAAGACTTGGCCGTGCGCCTGGCAGCAGCCGTGGCTGGTCAGCCAACGGCAATTGCGATGGCCCGCTCTGCTGGCGCATTGCATCCGGTGATCGGGCTCTGGCCCGTCGCATTGGCCGATGATCTTGAGGCCGCGTTGCGCTCCGGCGTGCGCAAGGTGCTGGCCTGGACCGACCGTCACGGCACCGTTCCCGTGGATTTTGCGCACCTGCTCGAAGCCGACACGATGATCGACCCGTTTTTCAATGCCAATACGCCGCAGGAGCTGGACGAAGCCCGGCAATTGCTGGCACTGCTCCCACCATGACGCATCAGACACCGATCGTTGGCATCGCGGGTTGGAAAAAATCCGGCAAGACCACGCTGACCGTGCGGTTGGTGGAGGAGTTCACGCGGCGTGGCCTACGGGTCTCGACCCTGAAACACGCGCACCACGATTTTCAAATCGATGACGCCGACACTGATAGTGCACGCCATCGACGGGCGGGCGCTGGCCAAGTGGCTGTTGTGTCGGCCAAGAGATGGGCG
>JAYSUN010000320.1:0-1653 GCA_043719045.1 Hyphomicrobiaceae bacterium
GCGGGCTTTATTGGACACTCAACGCTCCGGTCGAGACATCGTTAGAGCCAAGGTAGCCGCTGCCCCTTCGCGAGTTTCGGCACCCTGCCCGTCATGCGCCCGATCAAGGCAACCAACCCCGTCTCAAGGTCACATACCGGCGATCCATTACAGAGCTTGATGGAACCATATGGCCTGATCTGGCGTTGTTCGTGGTGCATCATTGGACCCTAAACGATCCGTACAACGCGCCATTCAACTCCATCGGAGGGCGATGGGGGCCGCGTGCCAGCCGAGCCGGCAAAATTATCTTCTGTCGAAAAGGTCAGGTGAATAAACATGACTGGCAAGATTCCCCACAATGCACTCGTTGTCGTCGCCGATGGAACGGGGGCACGGTTTTTCCGCAATACGGGTGAGGACTTTAAGATCGCGCTATCAGCGGCAGGAGACCTAAAACCTGTGCATCTTTCGAGCGCGGGACCCGCAGGCCATCGCCCGATAGAGTCGTCAGGCCAAGAAACTGACGAGGCCACGTTCGCCAAGCAGCTCTCTAAAGAGCTTTATCGCCGGGCCCACAACGGCGATTTCACCGCCCTCGTGCTCATTGCAGATCCGCAGACGCTGGGGCAAATCCGGCCATCGCTGCACAAAGAAGTTCGCAACCGGTTGGTCTCAGAGGTCGGCAAGACGCTGACCAAAGCATCCATCGCCGATATTCAAAAGGCCTTGAGTTAGATTGTGCTGCGATTGCGCGCTTTCATCTTCCCGCAAAGCACGCGGGGCTCGGCACCGTTTGGCCAGCGTTGTGTATAATTCGGTAGGTTTTTATAGACATCAGGTACTCTGTACATGGCTGACGTCAAAAAATTAAGAATTGCGGTTCTGGGTGCCAGCGGCGGCATTGGCCGGCGCGTCGCCGAACAAGCGCTGGCGCGTGGTATTGATGTCGTCTGTCAAACGCGCGATGCGGATACACTTGCTGATCTAGCAGACCGTGTCCGTGTTCTCGCTTTTGATCCGCGCGACCCGCCGAAGTTAGCTGAATTCGTAAAGGGTGCCGGCGCTGTTATATTTGCTCTAGGTGTCAGCTCAACCAGTGCCACAACCTTGTTCTCAGAAGTGACCGCAGCACTCATTGGCGCCATGAAGACCGAAGGCGTCAAACGCCTGATCGCAGTCACCGGAGTGGGCGCTGGCGAAACACGCGGCCACGGTGGATTTATTTATGACCGGATTGTCTTTCCGTTGTTCACGCGCAAGATCTACGAGGACAAAGATCGGCAGGAAGCGCTGATCTCGTCATCCGGCCTTGAGTGGATCATTGTGCGCCCAGCACCGTTCACCAAGAGCAGCTTCAAAAAACCAATAGAGGTTTACACACTCGTCAAGCGCGACACAGTCTTGCGGCACATCAATCGCGACGAGGTCGCGGCCTTCATCGTCGATCAGATCGACAGCAACCGTTACCTATATCAAAAGCCGTTTATCGGCCATGCCTAGCCGGGCGCTTGTGACCTTGAGCTCACATAGGTGTTCTGACCCGGAATTGATCGGACCGCTCGACAAGATCGATCATGTGGGAACTGGCGTGGATGGTCAGCGGATGTTTGGTAAAGCCCGGCCGTGGAGAAATATAGGCGGCCATTTCACGAGCAAGGTTGAGCTGACGGT
>JAYSUN010000033.1:0-2392 GCA_043719045.1 Hyphomicrobiaceae bacterium
TCAGAGCCACGTACCGAGCGACCACATCGCGCGTTGCGTTAGTGTCGATCTGTTACTTCCAGAACGCGAACAGCTGCGAACCCATGCCGACATCACGTGGGCTGAGGCCCAGTGGCGCCATGAAGAAATAAACCAACTTGAAGAAGGTCTGGCCGACGGCTGGCACAAACAGGAACAGGAACAAGACGCCGAAGCCGATGAGTGGGCCGATCTGCTGGGCTTGATCGCGAACGCTGTGAGGAAGCCAGGGCTCGAGCATGCCCCAGCCGTCGAAGCCAGGGACTGGCAGCAAGTTGAAGAGGATCGAGGTCAATTGTAGGAAAGCTAAGAAGGCGAGTGAAAAATAAAGGATCGGCGATGATTTCAGAACGCCCGAGAAGATTGACATGACCCCGACCAGAACGGCGAGCACGATCAGGTTGCCGACTGGTCCTGCCGCTGAAACAAGAGTTGAATGCATGCGTTCGCGCAACAGATGTGGCTGGATGAAGACGGCACCGCCGGGCAGGCCGATGCCACCGAGCGCGAGGATCAGCAGTGGAAACAAGATTGAGTTGAATGGGTCAGTGTATTTTGCGGGGTCGAGTGTCAGATAGCCTTTTTCACGCACGGTCCAATCACCGAACTTGTAGGCAACAATGGCATGGCCGAATTCATGGATGCAGAGCGAGATAATCCAGCCGGCGACGACAAACGGAAATACGGCGCCGCGGGCGTATTGCGGCATGAACAGCATAATGGCGCCGACCAGTAGAAAGGCTGCGCTGAGGCCCAGAAATGAGGGGCTGATCGGCCATTCTTTGGGTGGCTGAGGACGGCGCGGTGGGAGCTGATAGACGTTGTTTGGTTCCTGGTTCGAGTCCTGGCCATTCGGGCCATTCGGGCCGTGAGCACCAGTACCGTTGGTCTTATCTTTGTTCGGCTGCCAGGCCATTCGTGGTTCCTCAAATCGAAATGTGCGTTCAGCGCGGTCACTGTTTAGGCGGCTGCGGCCTGCCTGCATAGCCAACAGCTGCCCAGCCCAGTCCGAAAATAAAACTCGCGGCAAAAATACCGGCTGCTGCCCGGGCTGGTGTCGCGAGGAAACCAAAGCGGAACACGGTGCCGAGCCAAAGCAGGGCTGCGCCGGCGATGGCTGCAGCAAACGCTGCCACTAGAAGTTTAGCCGGTGCGTCGGCTTTTCGGCCCATGGCGACGGCGACAGTGACAGTCACCGGGTTCAGCGCGCCAAACAGGACGACCGTTGCAAGGGGGACGTCGGGCAACACTATCGGTGGTACGCCTCCGATTCCGGTGGTTCCGGCTGCGACGATGAAAGCTGCGGCGGCAACGAGAGACATGCGTGGGTTTGCTCTTTGGCTGGAGGCCATGGCTAGCACAGATCGTGCGGGCTTGGTATTGGTCTGACGACGATGGTTGCGGATGAGGCAATGACGATTATTCAGGCGACAACTCTGCATACATACTATGGCGACAGTCATATTCTGCGGGGCGTGTCATTGCGGCTGCAGGCCGGTGAAACGGTCGGCCTGATGGGCCGCAACGGAATGGGCAAGTCCACGCTGATCCGCACGATCATGGGGCTGGTTAAGCCTCGGCTAGGCCGGGTCATGGTTGATGGGACCGACATGACGGGCGCTGACACGTTTCGGATTGCGCAGCGTGGGATTGCCTATGTGCCGGAGGGGCGCGGAATTTTTGCGTCCCTGCGGGTGGCTGAGAACCTCGAGATTGCAGCGCGGCCCGGGTTGGATGGCCAAGCAGTTTGGACGGTGTCGCGCGTGCTCGATTTGTTTCCGCGGTTGCAGCAACGGATCGGCAATCGTGGAGATCAACTGTCTGGCGGTGAGCAACAGATGTTGGCAATTGCGCGGGCGCTGGTCAGCAATCCGCGGGTCTTGATTTTGGACGAGGCGACCGAGGGACTGGCGCCGCTGATCCGTGACGAGATCTGGCGCACCATACGGTTGGTCCGTAACAGCGGGATTGCGACACTGGTGGTCGACAAGACGGTCCACGAAGTGACGGCGGTTGCCGAGAGGGTCGTGGTGTTGGTGAAAGGCGAGTTCGCGTTCGAAGGCACACCTCAAGCGTTGCTGGCGGATGCTGAAAAGATGCAGCGCATGTTGGGCGTTTAATGACTCGACATGGGGTGCTCGGTTGGGTCGCCGCGATTGATGACTAACGTGGATTGTTTGCTTGTGACCGGGAGAAGCAGCGATGTCGTCTGAGACTTTGATCAGCGAGGACATGATTGCCGCCTATCAGAGGGACGGGGTCGTGCTGGTGCCCGGACTGTTACGGGACCGCGTGGCGCAGCTGGCCGAAGCTGTGGCTGCCAATATGGCTCGACCAAGTGAGGTTTGAACGCACCTACAAACCGGACGATGGG
>JAYSUN010000321.1:0-1650 GCA_043719045.1 Hyphomicrobiaceae bacterium
GCAGAGAGCGCAATCGGTTTTTTTGTTCTAGCCTAACTGGCGAAATGAGCGGTCAGCAATAAGTGCCGTCCCGGGAGAGACACATGCTTTCGTATGAAGAGATCGGACAGAATCCAAAATACCAAGAACTTGTCCGGAGACGGACATCGCTTGCAGCCGCGCTTTCTCTAACTATGCTTGCGATCTATCTCGGCTTTATTCTGCTCGTCGCTTATGCGCCAAAATTTCTGGCAACCCCGCTCGCTGGAGGCGTAACAACTATTGGCATTCCAATCGGTTTGTTCGTCATCATATCTGCGCTCGTGCTGACCGGCTTCTATGTGAACAAGGCCAATACCGTCTTCGACTCGCTGACGCGAGAAATCGTTCAGGAGTCAAATAAATGACAGCTCGCATCCTTGCGCTATCGGCCGCAGCGGCAATCGCCACGGCGGGTCCAGCCCTTGCCGACGCTGTATCCGGTCCCGTCACAAAACAAGAGCTCAACTGGCACGCCGTCATCATGTTTGGCGTATTCGTGTTGCTTACCCTTGGCATCACTTATTGGGCGGCGAAGCGAACGAAATCCGCCTCACAATACTACGCTGCGGGCGGCGGCATCACGGGGCTCCAAAATGGGCTTGCGATTGCCGGAGATTACATGTCGGCGGCGTCATTCCTCGGCATTTCAGGCCTCGTCTACTTGTCGGGCTACGACGGCCTGATCTACTCGGTAGGCTGGCTGGTTGGCTGGCCTATTGTGACATTCCTGATCGCGGAACCCCTGCGCAACCTCGGCAAGTTCACATTCGCCGACGTTGCCTCGTTCCGATTTAGCCAGACACCGATCCGCATCCTGGCGGCGTGCGGCACGCTCGTGACAGTCGCATTCTACCTCATCGCCCAGATGGTTGGCGCCGGTACCCTTATCAAACTGTTGTTCGGTCTCGACTATTGGATGGCCGTGATCATCGTCGGCGCTTTGATGGTCACCTACGTCACGTTTGGCGGCATGGTTGCCACGACGTGGGTGCAAATCATCAAAGCCTGTCTGCTGCTCGGTGGCGCGACATTTATGGCGTTCATGGTGCTCGTCAAATTCGGCTTCAGCCCCGAGGCGCTCTTTGCCAAAGCAGTCGAGGTTCACCCCAAAACGGCCGTCGATGGTGTAGCTGGTGCCAATCCGTCGGCCATCATGGGACCGGGATCGTTGATCTCAAATCCGATATCGGCAATCTCGCTCGGTCTCGCGCTCATGTTCGGCACCGCCGGCTTGCCCCACATTCTGATGCGCTTCTTCACAGTCGCCGACGCTAAAACCGCCCGGAAATCGGTGTTCTATGCCACGGGTTTCATCGGCTACTTCTACATTCTGACGTTCATTATCGGCTTCGGAGCCATTACGCTGGTCTCAACCGATCCAGCGTTCCTTGATGCCGGCATATTGGAGAAATCCAAGAGTACCATCGACGCAATCAAGGGCGGCTCGAACATGGCTGCTATCCATCTCGCCAATGCTGTGGGCGGCGACATCTTCCTCGGCTTCATTGCCGCAGTTGCCTTCGCCACCATTCTCGCCGTCGTCTCGGGCCTGACGCTGGCTGGCGCCTCCGCCATCAGCCACGATCTCTATGCAACGGTGGTCAAGGGCGGCAATGCCAACGAGCAGGA
>JAYSUN010000322.1:0-1650 GCA_043719045.1 Hyphomicrobiaceae bacterium
GGAGCTGGTCATCCGCGACGATGGCAGCGATAGTGCGAGAGCACGCGATATCTATCGCGACTTCATTTCGAACGGCCGTGTCGATCATGTCTTCGGCCCCTATTCCAGCGAGATAACCGCAGTGGTCGCGCGCGATGTCGATGCCGCAGGCTATCCGATGCTGGCCGCAGGCGCGTCGGCAGACCATATCTGGCAGCAAGGCTATAAGAATATTTTTGGTATGTGGACACCGGCCAGCCGCTACACTCAAGGCATGCTAAGGTTGGCGCGCGGGGCAGGCCTGTCCACCGTGGCAATCCTACACGCCGATGATGCGTTCTCAAAAGATATCACTGCGGGCACGGAGAAATGGGCGCCCTATCTCAAACTGAAGGTCGTAGCGGTCGAGGGTTTTGCCAAGGACAAGGCAGATTTGTCAGCTGAGATTGGCCGGGCTCGCGCGTCAGGTGCAGAACTTCTGATCGTGGCAGGACATCTGAACGAGGCCCTGCACGCCAAGCAGGCAATCCTCGCCTCGGGCTGGAAACCTTCAGCCTTCTTCGCAACCGTTGGACCGGCCTTGCCGGAATGGTCGTCATTCAACGGAGATCCTGCCGACCTGACATTTGCAACCTCGATCTGGGAGCCCAGCGACTCGTTCCCAAGGTCGCGTGAATTTGCTGCCGGTTTCAAGCGGCGCAACGGCGTCGATGCCAGCTACCACGCCGCAACCGCATATGCTGCAGGAGAAATCCTGGAGGCGGCCGCAAGGGCTGCAAAATCAATCGAGCGAACCGCCATACGCGAGGCGCTCTTGTCTCTTGATAGTTATTCGGTGCTTGGACGTTTCGCTGTCGACCGAACAGGAAAGCAGGTGAAGCGCCTGGATATGCTCATCCAGTGGCAGGAAGGCCGCAAGGAAATCGTGTGGCCCGAGGAGATGCGCACCAAGTCCGCGATTTTTGGAAAGACGCCGCCGTGATGCGCATCCGGCCGTCACTTCAGCTTGTGATCTTCGGGCCGGCGCTCGCCCTGATACTGGCTGGCGGTCTGGTGCTCTACTTCCTCGTACTCCGTACAATCAGCGGTTATGCCGATGAAAACATCCGCACTACATTGGAGTCGCTGCTCCGCAACGCCGTCACGATCGCGGATTCAGAAGTCGACCGGCAGAACCGTGAAGGCGATGTATCCGATGTGAACGCGGCCTTGGCCTACCAACTCAATACGCGTATCCGGCTTGAGGATTTTGCCCGCGACCAGGCAGTCGGGGTTGTGGTTCTGGCGGATAATGTCGTCGATTTTGCCACGGGCCTCGCAGAGCCCGACGCGCGAGCTATTGCAGCGCAAGCGCGTGAAGGCGAGAGTACCCAGGTTAGGGATGCCAACGAGCAGACTTACTATGTCGTATCCGCCAGATTTGCTCCGTGGAACTGGCAGATCGTGCTGGCCAAGGATGCAGGCGATTTCGAGACGCTTATCAACCAGGTGCGGCGCATCTACATTGGGTCGGCAATTGCGTTGCTAATGACAGTCGGTCTTCTCCTCATGGCTCTTCGTCAGTTTCTCATCAGGCCGATTTATCTCATTGCCGAGGACTTTGGTGCCGGTGAAACGTCGGGCTATCGCGGCATAGCGGAGTTTGAACACCTGGCGACGCGCATTGGCGAG